>NZ_AKJR01000049.1:0-55853 GCF_000282235.1 Pseudomonas sp. GM24
CAGCCTTCGGCAGCTCCTACAGGTGTACGCATTTAAATGCAGGAGCTGCCGAAGGCTGCGATCTTTTTTGTCCATCATGACTATGATGCCAATAGCCAACCTTGATTCGCCGCCCTCCACGCCCGGGCCTATTCTTCAAGCATGTGTTCAACATGGATCGAGGAGTAGAAAACATGGGCAAACGTCACCCCAATCTTCCCGCGTGGCAATGGCGCGCGTACCCGGGTAATCACCAGCACCCGACCAATCTGGTGCTGCACCTGATTGCCGTGCCGTTGTTTATCGTCGCGTTTCTGCTGATCGTGTCCGGGGTGTTCAGCCTGAGTCTGGCCAGCGTCGCCATCGGCGTGATCGGTATCGTTGCGGCGCTGGGTTTGCAGCGCCACGGCCACAGCCTGGAGGCGCAAGCCTCCGAGCCGTTCAGTGATCGTAAAGATGCCGTGTCGCGCTTATTGGTCGAGCAGTTTCTGACCTTTCCGCGCTTCTTTCTCAGCGGCGGCTGGTGGCGCGCTTGGCGTGAACGCCACCGTCGGCACTGACTCAGGCGAAGATCGTGACGGTCTGGCGACTCATCGCAATCAGTTCACCTTCTGCGCTCCACAGCTTGGCGGCGACATGGCCGTAGCCATCGGCGGCGTACTCGATGTCGGCCAGGTATTGGCACCAGTCCAGCGTGCTCAAATCGTGTAGCGGCTGCACAAATTCGATGGTCCAGGTCAGCGTACTGCCCGGTGCAGGCTTCTTCAGATACGGCAACAGCGCGGGCGGCCACGCATCGACCAAGGCCAGCAGATGCGCCTCGTTGACCGGTTCTTCTTTGACATCTCCACGCAAGCGCACCCAGCCGCCCATCAGCCGCGATTGAGTGCCGGTGAACGGCATGCCGCCGACGCTCCAGCGCATTGCCAGATGACGCATGAACTCCGGGGTCACGCCTTTGATATAGGGTAATTCCTGGCATTCATCCCAGTGTTTCATTGACGGCGCCGGATACGCTTCGACTGCCACCTCCGACGGCCGAGAGGCACCGAAACTACCCTGAACGATGGTCACCACCTGACCATTCTGGATCGCCCGGCCCATGACCTGGCTGACGGCCTTGCCTTCGCGCAGTACATCCACTTCGAAACTCACCGGGACTTCAGGCTCGACCGGGCCGACAAAGGTGATCGCCAGCGAACGTACCGGGCGATCCGCCGGGACCTTCGCGCGTATGGCTTCGTATTGCAGCGCAGCCACCAGACCACCGAAGCTCGCACGCCCCTGGCCCCATTCGGCAGGAATGGTCAGTTCTGGTTGGCGGCGGACCGCCTCGAGCAGATCGCTAAAGCGCATGGCAACCTCAAAAAACGAAAAAGGAATGCAGGGATCTTAACCAGACCTGCACAGCGCCGCAGCGTCTATTCCGGTCAAATGGGCTGACAGAAAGGCCTTAGCGTATTTCAAATACAGACACAAAACCCTGTAGGAGCTGCCGAAGGCTGCGATCTTTTGATTTTGATTTTTAACAACAAGATCAAAAGATCGCAGCCTTCGGCAGCTCCTGCAGGCGATATCGCGGGGCTCAGGTTATTTGAAACAGGCTGAACTGAGTTTTTCCAGCACACGATCAGCTTTGCTTTCGGCTTTGATCATGGTCGCCTGCCAAGTGGCGACACAGGGCTGAAGATCCGCCTCCAGTTCGGCTTTCGCCAGCCACTGCCAGCAATCGTGCCAGTCACCCAACGCGCCTTGGGCCGACTTCAATCGCGCCAGCGCCGCCTCGGGCAAGCGGTCCAGTTCGGGATAGGCTTCGATGCCGTAGCGCACGCGCTTGATCAGCAAACGTAAGCGGTGACGATCGTGAGCGGGATCGTGCAGCGCCTCGTCGAGTTTCTGCCATTGCTTGCCGAGGCGTTTCTCGATGCGCTTGTCCAAACCTTTGAGCAAGCCCTGACGCTGTGAGGCGCGCAGAAATCGCGGGAACGCGTCGAGAATCATCAGCAGCGAGGCCACTTCGGCACTCGCCGCCAGCGCCGGATAAGCCTCGGCCATCTGCGCCATGCGGCGTTGCGCGGCTTCAGGCTGATCATGCGCGAGCAGGTACGCCGCCAACACCTCGCGATCACGCCACGGGGTGGTCAATTGGCCGACCGCCGAGGCGGCATCTTCCAGTTGCTCGACACCGGGCAAGCCGCGCAATGGCCGCAACAGGCTGCGCAAGCGCCGCACCGTAGTGCGCAGATCGTGCAGCGCCTCGGGGTCGGTACGTGCCGTCAATCGCGCCTGACAGGCCAGCAGCCGCACCTCCAGACTCAGGACATGAGCCACCAACCGGTCAACCAACGCAGACATCACTTGCTCCTGATTCAAATGGCTCTGACGATCATTCTGCTGCCCAGCGAACGCAGCCTCCTTGCTTCACGTCAGCAGCTTAGCGGCCGGCGCGGGATTCGCGAATGTAGAAACGCGCTTTCTCGGCTTTCTTGCTGCAGCCTTCGAAACCCTCGAATTGTTGCTGAGTCTTCGCGGCAGTCAGCAGCGACAACGCTTTGGAGTAGCTGACGGTGCCGGCAAAGCCTTCGGCCTTGGCCAGATCCAGCTCATGCCAGGCCGCGTCGAGCTGGCTGCCGCAGCTGTCGCGGTAAGCGGTTTTACCGGCGCAACCGGCCAATGCCAGAGCCATCAACGGCACACAGATCCAGGCTTTCATCACTCACACCTCAAATAGGTCAACAATCGTGCAGGTAAGACGGCCTGGCTGCGAAAAAGTGCCTTGCCGGCGGGTGAAACCGCGCAACTGAGAAGGATAGCGCTGAAGGGTCATGCAGGAGCGAAAAAACGACGTCACTGGCGCACTGAACGACTTCGGCGATTGAGCCGGTCCGGCGATGGGTGCATTGTGGAACCTTGTCGGGAGGACGCTGGATGAAAAAAAAACGTGTCGCGCTGGTACTGGGCTCCGGTGGCGCCCGGGGCTATGCCCATATCGGGGTCATTGAAGAGATCGAGAAACGCGGGTACGAAATCGCCTGCATTGCCGGCTGTTCGATGGGCGCCGTGGTCGGCGGGATCTACGCCGCCGGCAAGCTCGATGAATACCGCAACTGGATCGAAAGTCTCGACTATCTGGACGTACTGCGCCTGGTCGACGTGAGTTTCCGCCTCGGCGCGATTCGCGGCGAAAAAGTCTTCGGCCAGATCCGCAAGATCGTCGGCGAAATCAACATCGAAGACTTGCGCATCCCCTACACCGCGGTCGCTGCCGACCTCACCAACCAACAGGAGATCTGGTTTCAGGAAGGCTGCCTGCATCAGGCGATGCGCGCCTCGGCGGCGATTCCTAGTCTGTTCACGCCAGTGATGCAAGGCAATCGCATGCTGGTCGACGGCGGCATTCTCAACCCGTTGCCGATCGTGCCGGTGGTGTCGAGTCACTGTGATCTGATCATTGCGGTCAACCTCAACTCGACCAACCAGCGTCACTACAAACTGCCGGTGATCCAGCGCCCCGCCGCGTTCCGCTCACGCTTCGACAACCTGATCAGATCACTGGGATCGAAGATGCCGTTCCGCCGTACACAGGCCGAGCAACTGTTGCGTCTCGAGCAGGAAGCGTTGCGTGCCGAAGCAGCAGACATCAACCCCTGGCTGGACGGCGCCGAGCCGGAGAGCCAGCAACCGGCCGCCGCGCCAGAGCGTGAAGGCGCGCCGAAATCGGCGACCGGTTCATTCATCATCGATAACGTCGGGCCGGCGTCGCTGCTGGATTTGATCAACCAGAGTTTCGAGGTGATGCAGACCTCGTTGGCGCAGTACAAGATCGCTGGGTATCCGCCGGACATCCTGATCAACGTGCCGAAGCGGGTGTGCCGGTTTTTCGAGTTTTACAAGGCGCCGGAGCTGATCGCGTTGGGGCGCGAGATTGCGCGGGATACGCTGGATCGGTATGACAGTGAGCAGAGCAGAGAGCCCTGAAGTTTTCCGCAGTCTTTAAGGGCCTCATCGCTGGCAAGCCAGCTCCCACAGTGATCGAGGTGATACACAGATTTCAATCACAGCTGAAAAACCTGTGGGAGCTGGCTTGCCAGCGATGGCGTCTGCCGGGACAACAAATGGCTAAAGAGTGTTGTCACTCAACAGCCGATAGCCAACCCCCGCCTCAGTCACGATAAACCGCGGCCGCGTCGGATCATCCGCGAGTTTCTGGCGCAAATGCCCCACCACAATCCGCAGATAATGGCTGTCCTCGGTGTGGGTCGGCCCCCAGATATCCTTGAGCAATTGCTGCTGGGTAATCACTCGCCCCGGATGCCGCGCCAGTTGCGCCAGCACTGCGTACTCCTTACGAGTCAGCGCCACTTCGACACCGTCGAGCAGCACCCGCCGATAGGCCAGATCCACGGTCAACGGGCCGAAACTCAACGCCGCCTGCTGCGCCTCCCCCGTCGGCGCCTGACGCAACAAGGCGCGGACCCGGGCGAGAAACTCCTGGATGCCGAACGGCTTGGTCACGTAGTCATTGGCGCCGCCATCCAACGCCTGGACTTTCTGCCCTTCGCTGGCGCGCACCGACAACACCAACACCGGCGCCGTGGCCCACTCGCGAAATTCGCGCAGCACTTGCTGGCCGTCCATGTCCGGCAGGCCGAGGTCGAGCACCAGCAAATCCGGTTTGTTCAGCGCCGCCTGCGCCAGGCCTTCGGCACCGGTGCCGGCCTCAAGCACTTTGTAGCCCTGGGAAGCGAGGCTGATGCGCAGGAACTTGCGGATCTGCGGTTCGTCGTCGATGACCAAAATGGTCGCGGTCTGGCTCATGAATTCACATCAACACAAAAGAGTGGCAAGAGATTAGCGCAGTCCGCATCAGGCTTCATTGTCCATCCCCGGTTGCGCTTGCAACGGCAAGTGCAAAGTGATGCAGGTGCCGCGTCCGTCGATGCCGTCGGCGACACTGATGCGACCGCCGTGCGCGCCGACCATGCCCTGACAGATTGCCAGGCCGAGGCCAGTGCCCTGCCCCCCGCGATCACCACGGGCTGCGGTGTAGAACATGTCGAAAATCTTCGCCCGTTCATCCTCGGGAATCCCCGGCCCCTCGTCGCTGACCGAGAAGAAAATCTCCTCGTCATTCGCTCCCGCGCTGAGTTGTAAACGACCGTGAACAGGTGAGAAACGCGCTGCGTTTTCCATCACATTGACCAATGCCTGTTCAATCAACGCGGCATGGACGAACAATAGCGGCAACTCACTCGGCACATCGGTACTGACCTGGAGCGGCGCCAATACCGCGCGCAGGCGATTGAGTGAGCTGCCGACGATATCGGCGGGCGACACCCAGTCCCGCGCAAGTTTCAACGCACCGTGGCCGAGCCGGGTCATGTCGAGCAGGTTCTGGATGTAGCGGTCGAGGCGTTCGGCTTCATCACGGGTGCCTTCGAGCAGTTCACGACGATCCTCCAGCGGGATCGCTTCGCCGAGGGCCAACAGGCTGTCGATGCTGCCGCGCATGGCGGTCAGCGGCGTGCGCAAGTCGTGAGACACCGACGCCAATAGCGCACTGCGCAATTGTTCGGTCTCGCCGTGCAGGCGCGCGGCTTCCAGGTCATCGGCCAACTGCGCGCGCGCCAGCGCTTGGGCGAGCGGCTGACTCAACGCGGTGAGCAAGCGGCGACGCTGGCCACTCAAGGTCTGGCCTTCCTTGGCACACACGCCAAGCAACGCCAGCGGCCCATCCTCGACCGACAGCGGCCACCACCACCAGCGTCCGAACGGCAACGTGCCGGTGCCCATGCCCGCCGGTTGATCGTGCTGCCAGGCCCAATCGGCGGCGGCGCGTTCGGACTCGGTAAATTCCAGCGGCCCGCCGGTCTCGATTTTCCAGCCGCCCTGGCCGTCGCGATTAAGCAGGCACAACTGCAGATCGCTCCAGCCATTGAGGTGTTGCGCGGCAGCGCTGACCACAGCCTGGCGATCGGTGGCGGCGGTGAGTTTGCGCGACAGGTCAAGCAGTTCGGTGGTTTCTTCCTGGGTGTCACGCAAGGCTTGCAATTGCCGACGCTGACGCGCCGCAAGATTACCGGTGAGCGCCGCCATCAACAGGAAAAACAATAAAGTCAGGACGTCTTCTTCGCGCTGGATGGCGAAGGAAAAATTCGGCGGGATGAACAGAAAGTCATAGGTCAGAAACGACAACGCCGCACAGGCCAGCGCCGGACCGAGACTGCTGCGCACCGCCACCAGCAACACTGCCGCGAGGAACACCAGCGAGATATTCGGCAGCGGCAACACACTCGACACCGCCCACGCCAGCGCACTGGCCAACACCGTGGCAACCAGCGCCAGCGCATAGTCGAACCACACCAGTGTCAGCGGGTTTCGCGGGCGCGACTGCGGGTGTTCATGATCGTTGTCGAGGACGTTGATTTCCAGCCCATGGGCCTGACGCAACAGACGCGCCGCCAAGCCACCGCCGAACAGTCGACGACGCCAACTGGGCCGAGACTGGCCGACCAACACCAGACTCGCACGGCGCTCGGCAGCATGCTGGACCAAGGTTTTCGCCACTTCACCGGCGCGCAGCAACACCACTTCACCACCGAGGCGTTCGGCCAGTTGCTGAGCGCTTTGCAGGCGCAGGCGCGATTGCTCGTCGCGTACGCTGCCGTTATCGACATGCACCAGACTCCACGGTAAATGCCGGCGCTGGGCGACACGACTGGCATGCCGTACCAGGCGTTCGGCTTGCGCATCACCATCGACGCCGACCAGCAATCGCCCGCGCACTGCCGGGGCGGCCTGACCGAGCTGGCGATAGCCTTGAGCGAGATCGTTATCGACCTGCGCAGCGGCGGTTTGCATCGCCAGTTCGCGCAACGCGGTGAGGTTGGTCTGGGTGAAAAACGCATCGATCGCTGCGCGGGCCTGTTCCGGCACGTAGACCTTGCCTTCACGCAGACGCTCGAGCAGTTCACGCGGCGGCAGGTCGATCAACAGCAGTTCGTAGGCTTCTTGCAGCACCCAGTCCGGCAGGGTTTCGCGCACTTGCACACCGGTGATGCCGCGCACCTGATCGTTGAGGCTTTCCAGGTGCTGGACGTTGACCGTGGTGAATACGTCGATACCGGCGGCGAGCAGTTCCTGAATGTCTTGCCAGCGTTTCGCGTGGCGGCTGCCGGGGGCGTTGCTGTGGGCCAGTTCATCGACCAGCACCAACTTCGGCCTGGCCGCGAGAATGCCGTCGAGGTCCATTTCTTCGAGCATCACGCCACGGTATTCCGAGCGCACCAGCGGTTGCTGCGGCAGGCCGCCAAGCAACGCTTCGGTTTCGGCGCGGCCGTGGGTTTCAACGACCCCAGCGAGGACTTTCACGCCTTGGCGCAATTGCGTGTGGGCAGCCTGAAGCATGGCGTAGGTCTTGCCGACACCGGGGGCGGCGCCGAGGAAAACCTTGAGCCGGCCACGGCCGTCACGGGGCAGGTCTGCTAACAGCGCGTCGGCGCGGCCGGAGTCGCTCATGCTTGATGTTCTCTCTTCCTGATGATCTCGTTCCCACGCTTTGCGTGGGAATGCAGCCCGGGACGCTCTGCGTCCCACCAAAGCGGACGCGGAGCGTCCATTGATGCATTCCCACGCAGAGCGTGGGAACGATCATCTTCTACAGTTTTTCCAGGGCCATGTTCAGCTCCAGCACATTGACCACCGGCGGCCCCACCAGCGGCTGTTCGATATGCGCATCGAGCAGTTGCTGAAGAGTCGATACCGGCACATTTCGCGCTGCTGCGACACGCGCCAGTTGATAGGCAATCGCTGCCGGTGGCAAGTGCGGATCAAGGCCGCTGCCGGAGGTGGTCAGCAAGGCCAATGGCACCGGGCCCTGACCAGGAACCTGCAATTTGTTGGCATCGTCGATCACCCGCGTGGCGAGTGCCGGATTGCTCGGCGCCAGGTTGCTCGCGCTGCTGGAAACGGTGGCAAACGCACCGGCGGAGGGACGTGGATGGAACCACGCATCGCCGACAAAATCCTGGGCAATCAGTGACGAGCCACGGACTTTACCGTCGGCGTCGTGCACCAGGCTGCCGTTGGCTTGAGCGGGGAATGCGACTTGCGCGACGCCGGTCACCACCAGTGGATAGGCGACGCCGGTGACCAGGGTCATCAGCACCAGCAGGCTCAGGGCCGGACGTATCATTGTGGACATTTCAAAATCCTCGAATTCGTTGGGCAAACTTTGGTGGGGTGTCAGGGAGATCTTTTCCCCCTCACCCCAGCCCTCTCCCCAAGGGGGCGAGGGGGAAAGGGAGCCGATCTTTGTGCTTTTCAAAACCTGAGTTCGACTCGGTATTTCAGGTCGATGTACCTCTTTTGAACCACTCGGTCAGTCCCCTCTCCCTCTGGGAGAGGGTTAGGGTGAGGGGCTTTTTCCAGCCTCACACCAAATGCAGCGCCGTGAGCAACATGTCGATCGCCTTGATCCCCACAAACGGCACCAGAATCCCGCCCAATCCGTAGATCAGCAGATTGCGCCGCAGCAACGCTGCCGCACTCGCCGCCTGCACCCGCACACCACGCAGCGCCAGTGGAATCAGCACGACGATGATCAAGGCGTTGAAGACGATGGCCGAGAGAATCGCGCTCTGCGGACTGGTCAGTTGCATGATGTTCAGCACACCCAGCTGCGGATAAATCGAGGCAAACAGCGCCGGCAGGATCGCGAAGTATTTGGCCACGTCGTTGGCGATGGAAAACGTCGTCAGCGCGCCACGGGTCACCAGCAATTCCTTGCCGATCTGCACCACGTCGAGCAGCTTGGTCGGATCGCTGTCGAGGTCGACCATGTTCGCCGCTTCGCGGGCAGCCTGGGTGCCGTCGTTCATCGCCATGCCGACGTCAGCCTGAGCCAGCGCCGGGGCATCGTTGGCGCCGTCGCCGCACATCGCGACCAGGCGACCGTCGTTTTGCTCATGACGAATGCGCGCGAGTTTTTTCTCCGGGGTGGCCTCGGCGAGAACGTCATCGACACCCGCCTCAGCGGCGATGGCGGCGGCAGTCAGCGGGTTATCACCGGTGACCATCACGGTGCGAATGCCCAGTTTGCGCAGTTCGGCGAAACGTTCGCGGATGCCTGGTTTGACCACGTCCTTGAGGTGGATCGCGCCCAGCAATTTGCCGTCGGCACACACCAGCAATGGCGTGCCACCGCTCTGCGCGATCTTGTCGATTTCCCGCGACAGTGCCGGAGCCAGATCCGAGCGTTTCTGGCCGAGGAAACTCAGCAGCGAGTCCACCGCACCTTTGCGATAGACGCGGCCCTGATAGTCGACACCGGACAAACGGGTTTCCGCGCTGAACGGCACAGCGGTCAAGGTTTCCAGCGCCGGCTCAGGCTGCGGGTGCAGACCGCGCAGGTATTCGACGATGGATTTACCTTCAGCGGTTTCGTCGGCCAAGGATGCGAACAACGCACCTTCAGCCAGTTCGCGACCGCTCACACCCGGCGCGGCATACACCGCGCTGCAACGACGGTTACCGAAGGTGATGGTGCCGGTCTTGTCGAGCAGCAGCACATGCACGTCCCCCGCCGCTTCCACCGCACGACCGGACTTGGCAATCACATTGAGGCGCACCAGACGATCCATCCCGGCAATACCGATGGCCGACAGCAAACCGCCAATGGTGGTCGGGATCAGCGTGACCAGCAGCGCCACAAGGAATACCAGCGGCAGGCTGCCGTTGGCGAAATGGGCGAACGGTTGCAGGGTCACGACTACCAACAGGAAGATCAGGGTCAGGCCGATCAGCAGGATGTCCAGCGCCACTTCGTTTGGCGTCTTCTGACGCTTGGCGCCTTCGACCAGTGCGATCATGCGGTCCAGAGTCGACTCACCGGGGTTGACGGTGATCTTCACCAGCAACCAGTCGGACACCAGACGGGTGTTGCCGGTGACGGCCGAACGATCGCCACCGGATTCACGAATCACCGGCGCCGATTCACCGGTGATCGCCGCTTCGTTGACCGCCGCGATGCCTTCGATGACTTCGCCGTCACCGGGGATCATTTCCCCGGCTTCGACACGCACCACATCGCCTTTGCGCAGACTTGCCGCTGGCACTACCTGAAAGCTGCCGTTAGCCTGTTTACGCCGTGCGCTGAGGCCTTCGCTGCCAGCCTTGAGGCTGTCGGCGCGGGCCTTGCCGCGACCTTCGGCCAAGGCTTCGGCGAAGTTGGCAAACAGCACGGTGAACCACAGCCACAGGGCGATTTGCGCAGCGACGAAGGTCGGCACGTCGGCGTCGGGAATAAAGCACAGCACCGTGGTGAAAATTGCGGTCAGTTCGACCACCAGCATCACCGGCGAACGTTTCAGTTGCCGAGGGTCGAGCTTGACGAAGGCTTGCACCAGCGCCGGCCGCCACAGGGCCGAGATCGCGGTTTTCGCTTGTTCCGGCGCCTTGACGACGGCGGGTTTGATTGCGGGCATATTCATCATCCAGCTCCTAAAATGAAAGGCTTAGAAGCCCATGCTCAGGTGTTCCGCGATTGGGCCGAGCGCCAGGGTTGGCAGGAAGGTCAGGCCGCCCACCAGCAAAATGGTCACGGTCAACAGGGTCACGAACAGCGGGCCGTGGGTCGGGAAGCTGTTCTGCCCGATCGGCGCGGTTTTCTTCATCGCCAGGCTGCCGGCCAAGGCCAGAACCGGCAGGATGTAACCGAAGCGACCGATCAACATGCCCAGACCGAGCATCAGGTTGTGGAACGGTGTGTTGGCGCTCAGGCCACCGAACGCCGAACCGTTGTTGGCACTGGCAGAGGTGTAGGCGTAGAGCAACTGGCTGAACCCATGCGGGCCGGGGTTGCTGATGGTCGCCGCAGCACTGGGAACCGCTGCGGCAATCGCACCGAGCACCAGCACGCCGACCGGCATGACCAGCAGGGTCACCACCAGTAATTGCACCTCACGCGCCTGGAGTTTCTTGCCGAGGTATTCCGGGGTGCGACCGATCATCAAACCGGCGAGGAACACCGCGATCAGCACGTTGAGCAACATGCCGTAGAGCCCGGCACCAACGCCGCCGAAGATCACTTCGCCGACCATCATGTTGACCAGCGCGACCATGCCGCTGAGCGGGTTGAGGCTGTCGTGCATGCCGTTGACCGAACCGTTCGACGCGGCCGTCGTCGTCACCGACCACAGCACCGTGGCGGTGGTGCCGAAGCGCGCTTCTTTACCTTCCAGCGGTGCAGTCTGTTCGACGGCGGCGTTGTTCAGGGTCGGATTCGGTTGGTACTCAGCCCACAGCGAAGTCGCGCCACCGATCAGGAACAGCGCGAGCATGCAGGCGATAATCGCGCGGCTCTGGCGCAGGTCTTTGACGTAGTGGCCGAAGGTGAACACCAGCGCCACCGGAATCAGAATGATCGAAGCGACTTCGAACAGGTTGCTCCACGCGGTCGGGTTCTCGAACGGATGCGCCGAGTTGACGCCGAAGAAGCCGCCGCCGTTGGTGCCCAGTTGCTTGATCGCAATCTGGCTGGCGGCCGGGCCGAGCGGGATCACTTGATCAACGCCTTGCATCGTCACCGCGTTCACATACTGCGCAAAGGTCTGCGGCACGCCCTGCCAGACCAGATACAGCGCCAACAGCAAGCACAACGGCAACAGGCCGTAGAGGGTGGCGCGGGTCATGTCGACCCAGAAGTTGCCGAGAGTTTTCGTCGATTTGCGGCCGATGCCACGGCACAGCGCAACCAGCACGGCCAGGCCGGTGGCGGCGCTGACGAAGTTCTGCACGGTGAGACCGACCATCTGGCTCAGGTAGCTGAGGGTCGCTTCGCCGCTGTAGGACTGCCAGTTGGTGTTGGTCATGAAACTGACCGCGGTGTTGAACGCCTGCGTCCACTCCTGGCCCGGCAGATTTTGCGGGTTCAGTGGCAAGTGATCCTGGAACAACAGAATCGCGAACAGCAGCAGGAAACCGGCGAGGTTGAACGCCAGCAGCGCCAGCGTGTACTTCTGCCAGCTCTGCTCAGCCTGCGGATCGACCCCGGCGATGCGATAGCAACCGCGCTCGACCGGGCCGAGAACCGGCGTCAGCCAAGTGCGCTGACCTTCCATCACTTTGTAGTAGAAGCGCCCGAGCAGCGGCGCCGGCAGCAGGACCACCGCGAAAAACGCGAGGATCAGCCAATAGTCATAACTGTGCATAGCCGCTCCTAGTTCCGATCCGCGCGCAACAGCGCAACCAACAGATAAATGAACAGCCCCACTGCCAATAGCAGTGACACCCCGTCCAGAACGCTCATGGAAGATCTCCGTGTTACGGCGTATTGCCGCGTGTGGAGGCATTGTCGGAAAGGAGGCTGTAAAGGAACGAGAGCGAGGGGTCTGGCTGGGCATAAAGAAAGCGTAAAGAGTGGGTTTATGCCGGCGTTACAGCAGGTTTTTGCGCCGTCAGGCGGGCCTCTTCGCGAGCAGGCTCGCTCCCACATTTTGAAATGCACTCACCTGCTCGCGAAGACGGCATCAACGCCGACATCGCACCCAACTGGCGCACAAAAAGCAGCTATCCCACCGCGAACATCCCCGATACGACAGCTTTCAACTCATTACGACTTGTTTCAACGCAATGGCACGCCCACTGCAAACGCCCTCTCCCGAGCTTTTCAAACCGTTCAGGGAGCAAACGCATGAACACACAACTCAAACCCACGCTGGGCACGCTGCACCTGTGGGGCATTGCGGTAGGGCTGGTGATTTCCGGAGAGTACTTCGGCTGGAGTTACGGCTGGGGTGTGGCCGGGACCCTGGGGTTCCTGGTGACCTCGTTCATGGTCGCGACCATGTACACCTGTTTTATCTTCAGTTTCACCGAACTCACGACCGCAATTCCCCATGCGGGTGGGCCGTTCGCCTACAGCCGTCGCGCCTTCGGTGAAAAGGGTGGCTTGATTGCCGGGTTGGCAACGCTGATCGAGTTCGTCTTCGCCCCACCGGCAATCGCCCTAGCCATTGGCGCCTACCTTAATGTGCAGTTTCCGGCGCTCGATCCGAAACACGCGGCGGTCGGTGCGTACATCGTGTTCATGGGGCTGAATATTCTTGGGGTGAAACTGGCGGCTACTTTCGAACTGATTGTTTGCGTGCTGGCCGTGGCTGAATTGCTGGTGTTCATGGGCGTGGTCGCCCCTGCGTTCAGCTTCAGCAACTTTGCCTTGAATGGCTGGGCCGGCTCCGACGTGTTTGGCGCGCCGGCGATTGCCGGGATGTTCGCGGCCATTCCGTTTGCGATCTGGTTCTTCCTGGCCATCGAAGGCGCGGCGATGGCTGCCGAAGAAGCCAAGGATCCGAAACGCACGATTCCCAAGGCTTATATAAGCGGCATTCTGACCCTGGTGTTGCTGGCGATGGGTGTGATGTTCTTTGCCGGCGGCGTCGGCGACTGGCGCACCTTGGCCAACATCAACGACCCACTACCGCAGGCGATGAAAACCGTGGTCGGCGACAACTCCGGCTGGCTGCACATGCTGGTGTGGATCGGTCTGTTCGGTCTGGTCGCCAGTTTCCACGGCATCATCCTCGGCTATTCACGGCAGTTCTTCGCTCTGGCTCGCGCGGGTTATCTCCCAGCCTCGCTGGCGAAACTCTCACGCTTCCAGACGCCACACCGCGCCATCATTGTCGGCGGCATCATCGGCATCGCGGCGATTTACAGCGACGGTCTGATCAACCTCGGCGGCATGACCCTCACCGCCGCGATGATCACCATGGCGGTATTCGGCGCGATCGTGATGTACATCATGAGCATGCTCAGTCTGTTCAAACTGCGTAAATCGGAACCGAATCTGGAACGTACCTTCCGCGCGCCGTGCTACCCGTTGATTCCGCTGATTGCCTTGGTGCTGGCGGTGGTGTGTCTGGTGGCGATGGCGTGGTTCAACGCGTTGATCGGGCTGATCTTCCTCGGCTTCATGGCAGTCGGTTTCGGCTACTTCCTGCTCACCGGACAACTGCGTGCCAACGCACCGGCCGATGCGATGCTGACGGGCAATTGAGGGATTTCGGGTGTACCGGGTGCAAGCGGCCTAGAATGGAACCACTGCGAGTTCACTTCGCTCAAACGTGGTATGCAGCGTCGCACGGCGAAATCCTCGTCCGTCGACCTGCCCTTAAGGAGAGCCGTTATGCCTTGGTATGCCTGGTTGATTCTAGTCGTTGCAATCGGCTCGATCGTCGGCGGATTGATGATGTTGCGCGACACCGCCAACAAGGTCGATCTGACCGATGAAGAACGCCGACGCGTTGCCCAACGCAATGCCGAAGCGGACGCCAAAGATGCGCAGGACCGCTGAACACAACCCCGCCTGATCGGCGGGGTTTGTGCTTTTTATAGCCATTGGACCTATCTGCACGCTTTTAAGAAGTAGAAGTACAGTCACCATCTAATTTTCCTTGGTTAAGATGGGGACATTGTTGCGGAGAGTTCCACATGCGTTATTCGCAGGATCATAAAGCCCAGACCCATCAGCGCATCATCAAGGAGGCTTCGGCTCGCTTTCGCAAGGACGGAATCGGCGCTACAGGCCTGCAACCCCTGATGAAAGCGCTGGGTCTGACCCATGGCGGTTTCTACTCACATTTCAAGTCCAAGGACGAATTGGTCGAGAAAGCCTTGCAAGAGGCCGGCAACCAGGTCGACGGTTTGTGCGCCGAGATTTTTTCCCAGGACAATCCGCTCGATGTCTTCATCGAAACGTATCTGTCCGAATGGCACCAGACATCGCCGCATGAAGGTTGTCCGTTGCTGACCATTTCTTCCGAGCTGGGCCTGCGTGGCCAACCTAGCCCCACCAGCGACGTGGTCCTCAACGCGCGGCTGGAGCAGATCGAAAACAGCCTCGAAGGAGAGAACAGCGCTGACCGCGCCATCGTCATCATGTCGACACTGGTCGGCGCGCTGCTGCTGTCACGCAGCGTCGCGGATGCCGAGTTTGCGCAACGCATCCTCGATGTCACCCGCGATCATCTCAAGAACCGCGACTAAGCCTGCCAGCGCTTGAACAGCACGCTGGCATTGACCCCGCCAAACCCGAAACCATTGGACAGTGCATATTCGATCGACATCGGCCGCGCTTGGCCATGGACGATGTCCACCCCTGCGCTCGCCGGATCGGGATTGTCGAAATTCAGCGTCGGCGGAACGACCTGATCACGAATGGCCAACAGTGTGAAAATGGCTTCAAGCCCGCCGGCAGCGCCGAGCAAATGACCGGTGGCTGACTTGGTCGAGGTCACGGCGATTTTATTTTGCGTGCCGAACAACGCTTTGATCGCCGCCAGTTCGCCGAGGTCGCCCACCGGGGTCGAAGTCGCATGAGCGTTGAGGTGTTGCACCTGTTCCGGCTCGATACCCGCCTGCGCCAGTGCCAACGTCATCGCCCGCCTGGCACCGCTGCCATCTTCCGGCCCGGCCGTCAGGTGATAGGCGTCGGCGCTGGTGCCATAACCGACCAGCTCAGCCAAAGGCTTGGCCCCCCGGGCCAAGGCATGCTCCAGAGATTCGATCACCAGCAGCCCCGCGCCCTCGCCCATCACGAAACCGTCGCGACCGCTGTCGAATGGTCGAGATGCGCGCTCCGGGGTGTCGTTGTAACCGCTCGACAGTGCCCGTGCTGCCGCAAAACCGGCAAGACTGACGCGGTCGATGCAAGCTTCCGCGCCACCGCACACGGCAATATCCGCTTCGCCGGCGCGAATCAAGCGCGCCGCATCGCCAATCGCTTGAACACCCGCAGCGCACGCCGTCACCGGCGCCCCCAAAGGCCCCTTGAGGCCGTGCTGAATGGACACGTGCCCTGCCGCGAGATTGACCAGAAACGACGGAATGGTAAATGGTGACAAACGCCGAGGACCGCGACTGTCGGTGGTGCGCACGGCGTCGGCAATCGCGCCGAAACCACCGACACCGGAACCGATGATCGTTGCGGTACGCTCCTGGCTTTTGCTCTCCGACGGATGCCAGTCAGCCTGCTCCAGCGCCTGCCGGGCAGCCTCCATGGCGAACAGAATAAAGCGGTCCATCTTCTTCTGTTCCTTGGGTGACGTGGCGCGATCCGGATCAAAACCTGCTTCAGCATCCTCTTCCAGCGTCGGCACCGCGCCGCCGACTCGCGTGGGCAAATCAGCGACCGTTGCCTCAGGCAAGTTACGCAGACCAGAACGCCCGGCCAGCAAGCGCTGCCATACGACTTCAAGATCGCTGCCCAAGGGTGAAACCAGGCCCATGCCCGTGACGACTATTCGACGCGAATCCATACCGTGATGACCTCTGATCAATTCAATTGCCGGACTTGTAGCGTTGGGCTGCAGCACTGCGGGAAAGGTTCGGTGCCATGACATGACGAGCCGCTACAAAGGCATGCCATTCGCCTGCGTCAGGTAGCGAAGGAATGGTGATCAACTCGCCCTGATCCAGACCGGCCAGCGCCGCATCGACCATCTCGCCTGCGTCCATGACCATTTCTGCCGGAATGCCACTGGCATCGATACCCGAGCGCTCCCAGATTTCGGTGCGGGTCACGCCCGGCAGCACGGCCTGGATCTGCACGCCGGTGCCTTCGAGTTCAGTGTTAAGCGATTGAGTCAGGCTCAGTACATAAGCTTTGCTGGCGCTGTAGGTAGCGTTGAAGCGTTCCGGAAACAACGCCACCACCGAGGCGATATTGATGATCGTGCCACGACCGGCCTTGGCGAAACTGGCAGCAGCAGCCGATGCCAGGCGGGTGACTGCGGTGATGTTCAACTGGATCAGGCGCTCCAATTGGTCCATATCGGCGTTGGCCAGCAGTCCGTCCGCTGCCACACCGGCGTTATTGACCAGCAGGCTGATGCTCGAATCACTGCGCAAGCGCTGTTCGAGTTTGAGCACGTCGTCCTTCTGTGTCAGATCGGCCTTGAGAACTTCAACCTGAACGCCATGGGCGTCACGCAACCGGCTCGCAGCACTTTCCAGACGGTCCTTGTCACGGGCAACCAGCAGCAGATCAAAACCACGCGCCGCCAGGCGCTGAGCGTAAATCGCACCGATACCGGACGATGCGCCGGTAACGAGAGCAGTACCTTGGGATTGGGCGGAACTCATGAGAATGCTCCTGGAACGCTTGATGGAGGAAGTTGCCGATGAGCCACGTTGGCTCGACGCACCGGCAAATTATTATAGGCATAATCCAAACGCAATATGATAGCCGTAATTTTAAAGTGGCCGACGGCTGCCCTCTCCACCAACACTAGCGGCCATACGCTGCGCAAGTAAAAAAGGCCGGTCAATGACCGGCCCCCTTGGCGTTGAACACTTAGCTTAGTTGACTTCCAGCTTGTCGCGATTGCGATCCAGAATCGCCTTGCCAATACCCTTCACTTCCAGCAACTCATCCACCGATGCAAAAGGCCCGTTTGTTTCACGATAAGCAACAATCGCTTTGGCCTTGGCCTCACCAACTCCCGCCAGCTCCTTTTGCAGCGTTGCCGCGTCGGCATCGTTAAGATCGATTTTTGCACTCAGGGAAGGTGCCGCGGTATCCATCACCAAAGGCGCCTTGGGCGACTCCGCTGGCGCAACAGGTGCGGCAATAGCGGCGATCGAGGCGCTGGTAAGGAAAGCGAAAATCAGAGAGTAGAAGTAACCGGTACGCATTAGTGACGCTCCATCATCGTTTGAGAAAGCAGCTTTTCCGAAGCTGCTCTCCAAACGTAGGTCATGCTGGAGCTATGTCAAAAATGCGTGCGTTACAGGATGTGAAACAATCAGGGTTCGAGACGGCGTTGCTGATAGATCCAATCGACGATCTCGCCGTCCGGCATATAGCCGCTGACCGTTTCGCGCAGCAGTTGACGGACCCGCGCATAATCATCGCGTTCCACGGCCAGAAGCAATTCGCTCAAGCGGGTTTTCAGCACATCCCACGGCAGGTGGTCTTCGCTCGCCGTCATGATCATCGGGTGCTGGGTGGCGGCCACGTTGTCGCCGATCAACAGCTCTTCGTAGAGCTTTTCGCCGGGGCGCAGCCCGGTGAACTCGATGGAAATATCGCCCTGCGGATTGCGTTCGGAGCGAATGCTCAAGCCGGACAGGTGGATCATTTTTTCTGCCAGCTCGACGATTTTCACCGGTTCGCCCATGTCCAGCACAAACACATCCCCGCCCTGCCCCATGGAGCCGGCCTGGATCACCAATTGGGCGGCCTCGGGGATGGTCATGAAATAGCGGGTGATTTTCGGGTGAGTGACCGTCAGCGGGCCACCGGACTTGATCTGACTGTGGAACAGCGGAATCACTGAACCCGAGGAACCGAGAACATTGCCGAAACGCACCATGGTGAACCGGGTCTTGTTGACCCGCGACACGTTGGCACTGTCACCAAACAATACCGGTGCACTTTCACAGCTGAGGGCCTGCAGCGTCAACTCGGCCAGACGCTTGGTACTGCCCATGATGTTCGTCGGGCGCACGGCTTTATCGGTGGAGATAAGCACGAAATTCGACACGCCCGACTGCAATGCCGCCTGCGCTGTATTGAGCGTGCCGATCACGTTGTTCAGTACACCTTCAGCAATATTGTGCTCAACCATCGGCACATGCTTATAGGCTGCTGCGTGATACACGGTGTCGACTTTCCAGGTTTTCATCACATCGAGCAGTTTGTCTTGATGACGAATGGAACCGAGGATAGGCAACAGACGTACCGGAACCGACTGCCGGCAACCCCGTTGTTCGAGTTCGGAGAGAATGCTGTAGAGATTGAATTCGCTATGTTCGAACAACACGAGCGTGGTCGGCCCCAGAGTGAAGATCTGTCGGCACAACTCCGAGCCGATCGAACCACCAGCGCCTGTGACCATCACCACTTTGCCATTGATGCAACGCGCCAACAGGTCCGGTTGGGCCGGTACGGCGTCACGCCCGAGCAAGTCGGCGATATCCACTTCCTGGATATCCTCGACCTTGACGCGACCACTGGCCAGATCGGTGAAATTCGGCACACTGCGCACGTGCAGCGGAAAACCCTCGAGCAGGTTGAGGATTTCCCGGCGCCTGGCGCGGGTCGACGACGGCAGCGCGAGGAGTATCTCCTGGGCACCGGTGACATCGATCATATGTTGAATGTGCTTGGGTTTGTAGACCTGAAGCCCGGAAATCGAACGATCGGAAATGCCCGGATCATCATCGATAAAGGCCACCGGACGCATCACGCGCCCCATGCGCAAAGCGGCAACCAGCTGATTGCCGGCGACACCGGCACCGTACACGGCGACCTTGGTCAAACCGTCATCGCGGCTGGTAAACGGTACGTGTTGAGCTGCGGTAAACCAGTCGCCCATGAAAAACTGGCGCATGCACAGGCGCAGGCCGCCGATGATCATCATGCTCAACCACCAGTAGTTGAAGATGATCGAGCGCGGCACTACGGCTTCGTGATTGCTGTACCAGTAAACGACGACCGCCAGAATCAGCGAGGACAGGCTGACCGCCTTGACGATGGCAATCAGGGCGTCGTTACCAAAGTAACGCATCACGGCCCGGTACATGCCAAAGCGAATAAAGAGTGGAATGGCGATGACAGGGGCGAATGCAAAGAGCCAGATGTGAGCCTTCAAGGGGTTGTACATGTCATCGATGCCGAGGCGCACGATGAACGACATCCAGAGAGCAACCCAGACCAGGACGACGTCGGTAGCCACCTGCAGCAAACGTTTTTGCTTACGAGGCAAGCCCAGCAAGACAGTCCGCACTTTATCCATTCAGCCGCTCGAGCACGTGGCTCCCTCCTTAAACAGTCGACGACCAGCATTGTAACCTCATGCTGGCGTCTTCATCTGAATAATTGGCCCCAGAAAAGGTGAATTGGTTCTCGGAGTAAACGCGGCGACCCTATAGAATTTCACCATTGCCTTTTCGCAACCCCGATGAATCAGGAATTAATCAGACAATGATCCCAGTAGTTGTACTCGGCGACTCTCACGCATCGGTATTCAACTCCGAAATACTGAAAGCACTGCTTCCCGAATACACGTTCGAAGTGACTTCGGTAGGAGGGGCAACCGTTTCTGGATTAAAAAATCCAAACGCCCTAACTCAGGCCATGCCACAGTTCAAAGCAGCGCTGGAGGCGACAACGGCCAAAACGGCGATCGTAATGCTGGGCGAGGTCGACACCGGTTTTGTGATTTGGTATCGAGCGCAAAAGCACGGCAACGCTGTATCGCAAATGTTGCAATTGGCAGTTGATAACTATCAGAAACTTCTTCAGGACATTAAACAGACCCATCATGTGATCTGCATCAGCACTCCCCTCCCCACCATTCGAGATGGAATGGATTGGGGCGAAGTTGCCAACTTGCGTAAGGAGGTGCAGGCCACTCTCGCTGAAAGAACCCGGTTGACTATTGAGTTCAATAGTCTGATGGAGGTTTTTTGCGTCCATCAGGGCATCAGTCATATAAACATGGACAGTCTGTCGCTGGACGCAACGGGAAGTCTCAAAGAAACGCTTCGAAACACCGATCCGAGCGACCATCACTACGATCCCTCTGCCCACTCGCTAATGATTGCACCGCTGCTGGCGCCGGTGCTCGAACGTTACGCGCATTCGGATCAATCAAGCGGTGTAACCCAGCCTGTCGAAGAACATCTCGCAAAGAGCAAACCGACGCTCTTGGGCAGGCTGGTGGAGCGTTACTTTCGCCGCAGGTGAGGTGACCCTGTCAGGCGTTGTTCCATACGCCTTGCGGAGAACCCGTGCGAATGTAATCGGCAAATGGGTCGCTGCCCGGGATTTCCACACCATGTTGTTCGGCATATACATCGGGCTGGAAGTCTGAGCGAGGCGACTGCGGGTTTATGCCGCTGGCCCATGCGCGAACATACAATCGCGCGTCTCGCTGACTGCTGTCGAGCAAGCCCGAGTCCGAAATCAATTGAACATCACGTTTTTCCTGTTGAGCGCGTACAGCGGCTTTAACACCGACAGACTCAAGTTCCGCAACATACCTGTCCATATCGAAGTAGATTTTCGATGCTGCATGACTCTTGGCGACTGCCTCTTCATACAGTTCACTGGAGTCGGCCAATGCGAAAATTTTTCGCACGGCGCTGTCAACATCAAGATAATCAGCGATACAGGAATCGCGCAGGCCGCCAAATGAAAGGAAGTCAGATATGCCTGTCGCTTTGTCGAAGCAGAGCACTGGCAATCGCGCATCGAAAGCATCAATGGCGACGTTCGGCAACGGGTCCAATCGAGACGAGATAAACAACAGGTCAGCTTCTTCATAAGCCGTTGCAATAGCGGACGTCTCGTCCAGCATCACGAAGCGATCCCCCAGCCCCGAACGCTTGATCTGATCGGCGAGATAAACCGAATAGCCATCTTCTACATCGGGGTTAAAGCCTTTACCGATCCAGACAAAACGAAACTTCTCCCCACCGGGAGTCAGCATGGCTTTGATCGCGCATTGAATGAAGATGTCGGCGCCTTTTCGGAAATTGACATAGCCAGCGCCGAGAATTACGAACTTCCTCTCAGTATCGGTGGCAGGCCGCATCTTGCCGCGCAAGTAATCAGACTCCAATTGCTGCCTTTCCTGTTCGACAACTGGTGCGGGCAGCGCACAATGTCCCTGAGGAATAATGTGGGCGCTCAGAGGTTTCAGGGCCGGACATAAATCTTTGGCACTCTCCCAAGTAATATCCGCGGAAAACACCAGGTCGCTAGACCACAACTTGGCATCTGAAAACAGAGCGGCGGAATTGGGGTATGCGGACGCAAATTCATGGATCAACGGAATAGCGGGCACGAAATGCCGGGCCAGTGGCTCCAGAACCACGCGGCACTCCATGCTGTTAACCAGTGCGAACTTGAAATTGAAGTCGCTGCACAGTTTTTCAATGGCGAACTGTGTGTAGGGAAGATTGTTTTTCAGTCGCGGGCTCGCCATTGTCGCAACCGCTGCATCTTCGAAGTCCTCAAGAAGCGGGCCATTGCCGAGCAAAAGCGCGACTACGTTGTAACTGGCGGATAAACGCTGCACCAGGTTAAGGGCAAGTATCGGCGCACCTGATCGGGATGCTTCGTGACTGACGACCATGACCGTTTCTCGCGAAGGATCGAACTGACGACTGTCGGACATTTTGATTCTGGGCAGCGTCACGATACGCCAGCTTTCCTGAAAACCATGATTCAGGTAATGGGCAATCGGATCAATTGCCGTACCGAGATCCGGATTCATTTTCAGATAGAGCGCCGCGTCAAAATTGTCTGGCAGCCTGCGCGTGTGATGTTCAATCTGAACGACCGCCGGCGGCTCAACCACAGGGGCTCCAACGATAACTGGCTCAGCGGGTGACTTTGGCTGGGGCAACCTGGAGATCTCAACGCTTTCTGATCGTTGGACAAAGAGCCGGGACAGCTTCGAGAAAAAACTATTGCGAGCCAAAATCTATTCCTTCTAATTAAGCAGTTTCAAGGGATCGAGTGCTTCTCCACCTTTGATGAACGGTGCAGTGTTTCCCAGCCTCTCACCTATCTCGAACCATAAATGTACACAAACCGAAATGTGTCATGCGCCACCTGATTTCGCAGTCCGTGATACAGACGGGCAATAATCTATCTGGGTGGAGCATGATACACATCCTGGCCGGTTTTCCGACACTTGCGCAGCAGCCGTAATCGGCGATGGGCGGCAGGGAGCGCACAGGACGATGCGACCTGCCCAACTACTTAAGATCGCTCAAGTTCGCCCGCTCGATACTTAACCGCCAGCCAGACAAGTGGCAAGTACGCCACAACCAAGCCAAATGCACCGTCCACTTTCCAGTAGCTCACGCAGAGCGCAATCGGCAGCAGCCAGAACACATTGATCAGCCCGACTGCCACAGTCACGGGCAGGTGCTTGCCAAACTGTCGGGACGCAAACTGATAGCCGTGGCTGCGATGCGCTTCGTAGACTTTATCGCCGCGCAACAATCGACGCATCAACGTGAACGTTGCATCAACGATGAACACGCCAAGCAGTATCAGCCAGACCCACAGCAAACCGGGATCAGTCCATGCCGCCTGCAGCGACAACACGCCAAGAATGATACCGAGGAAGCCACTGCCCGCATCGCCCATGAAAATTTTTGCCGGGGGAAAGTTCCAGCACAGAAAACCGGCAGCGCATACCGCCAGTAACGCAGGTGGCCATAACAGTTGCGGGAAGCCACTGAGCCAGTAAATCAGACAGGCACCAGCGCATGTCGTGACGGCTTCGACACCGGCAATACCGTCGATACCATCCATGAAGTTGTAGAGATTCAGCATCCAGACCAGATAAAACAGCGCGAGAAAATGTCCGAGCCATCCCAGATCAACGCTGACACCGGCAATCACCAACGGCGATAGCCCACCCACCCAATAAACGCCCCAAGCGGCGGCAGAAAAATGCGCCAGCAGGCGCCAGCGGGCGGCAATGTGACCGTGATCATCCAGAAAACCGATAACCGCCGTGATACTGCCGGCGCCGACCAAGGCAATCAACGCATCCTTGGTCGTCAGCCCGACAGCGAACAAAACGCACATGGCGAAGATAAAGGTCAGGACGATGGCCACACCGCCACCACGCGGTGTTGGGATCGAGTGGGAACTGCGCTGATTGGGAATATCGATCAGGCTGCGCGAAATTGCATAACGACGTAAAAAACCCGTGAGTGCGAACGACAGGATCGCAACAATCAGAACTAGCCACCAGTCATTCATTTTTTTCGAGCATCCAGGAATGGTTTTACTGTGGCGTCAAGAGCCCGCGGAAAACTGACCGGCGGAACCCAGCCCAACAGACGTTGATTCTTACTGATATCGACTTCCAGAGAACCAAAGATGCGCTGTGCGACGGCCTCTTTACCCAATAGTTTCGCCGCAGCGCTCATCAGGCTCACCGGCAACGGTATTAACAGAGAGGGCTTATGCAGCGCAGCAGACAGACTGCGTAACAGCTCGGTTGTCGAGACGTCATGCCCGTCGCTGACCAGAAATGTCTGATTAGCCGCCGAAGGGTGTCTCATACACGTCTCGATCAAATCCACCAGATTATCCAGACTGACCAGGCTGCGCTTGTTATGCACCGCACCAAACGGCAACGGCACTGCGCGTTGTACCCAGCGAATCATGGTGAGGAAGTTGGCTTTGACGCCCGCGCCATACACCAGAACGGGCCGGATGATGACCACTTCCATTCCGGTAGCGATTGCGAGCGCCTTTAAGCCAAGTTCGGCCTCAAGTTTGGAAATGCCATAAGGGTCGAGGGGCGCGGGCGTGTCATCTGCTGTAAACGCAATGCCAGGCGAAGTTGATTCGCCATTGACCTTGATCGAGCTGATGTAGATGAAGCGCTTCACGCCTGCACTTGCAGCCTGCCGGGCCAGATTCAATGTGGCATCGACATTTACCCTGCGAAACTCGGTCAGCGGATCAGCAGCGGATTCATCCATGACGTGAACCCGTGCAGCTGAATGTACCACCACATCAACCTGATCAAGCGCATCTCGCCAATCGACATCAGTCGTCAGATCCGCAAACAGGAAACGTCGAATGGATGGGGGGAGATCGCTACATTCCTTGCGCAACGCGGCAATCAGGGAATACTGCCCGCTGGTATCCAGGTGTCGCAGCAAGGCACCACCCAAAAAGCCTGAACCGCCGGAGACAAGTACCGTTTCAACTTTCATTGTTCAGGCTCGGTAACGAATATTGACGCTTGAAATTGCATCACGACTACTGACCATCAAATTATCCAAAAGAGGATTGGACCCCGCTGCAAACAGCGAGGCCAAACTACACGCCAGTGGAAACCGTGATGCCTGAAAGGACAAGCCCGTGACACTGATCGTCGCGATATGAATCAGCCGAGTTTCGCGGCAACCCGCTGGGCCAGATCTCGCGCATAACGACGAAGCTCTGGAACAGCCGTGGCTTCCCAGAACTGCGCCTTGAGCATTGGCCCGACGTAGCTCAGCCAACTGACAGGGGCGCCGTGCTCATCCTGAACGGAAAGCGCCTCATCGACGCAAACGCCCAGGCCGAGTTTATCCAATCGAATCAGCCCCGACTGCCGCAATTGCACGATCAAGCGATCATCGACACGCGCCAGATTGGAATTCGGCCCGGTGCAATTGATGATATGCGAAACATCCAGAGACTCTACCGCCGCAGTACCACGCAGCCCGACTTGAACGCGCAAACCATTGGGCAACACTTCGATGTCCTGGATTCTGCCCGCCATCGGCTTCAGCCTGCCCAGCTCCAACTGCGCGGAAAACGCCGCATACGAAGCCGGTGCAACTCTGTGGCGATGGGCGTCCCAATACACTTGGACGTGACGCAGGAAACGTCGGCGTTCGGTCTCGCTCAAACGCTCCCACAGTTGTGCAGTGACTGGACGCACGGCGGCAATGACATCACGCCAGTCGACGCCATCCTTAGCGGCAACACGAACCAATGAGCGCATGTGGCGCAGATAGCTGCGCACGCTCGGAGCGGAGGCAAGAAGCGTTTGAACCACCTCACCGGCAATGCTATCGACATGTCCCGAAGTACGATGGGGCAACGGCTGAACGCCTCGCCGCGAAAGCATGTACACCGGCCCGGTGTGCCCTTGTTGATCCAGGGTCAGGGCCACATCCAGCGCAGTCAATCCTGCGCCCAGCAACAGAACCGGAGCCTGCGGGTCGATCGGCACCTCGATTTCTCCCGACCACGGATCAGCGATATAGCGCCCTGCGGCACGGGGAATGGACGTGATAGCCGGGTTGAACGGTGAAAAGTTACCGAACGCGAGAATCACATGATCGGCCAGTATTTCCCGGCCATCAGCAATACGTATCCGGGCTTTTCCGTTCTCCGCTTCGATGCTGTGAGCTTCGGTGGTGATCCGCTCGAAACTGACGCCATCACGGCACTGATGTTCAGCCTCGGCGAGCAGTCCCGAGAGGTATTCGCCGTAGAGCTTGCGAGGAACAAAAGTCCCCGCCGCAGTACCCGGCAAACGGCTTTCGCAAAAACGCAGAAAATGATCAGGCTGATCAACCAGCGCCGTCATGTTCCCCGCTGGCACATTAAGCAAGTGCCGCGAACTGTTGGTTCCGTAAGCCAGACCACGGGCCATTTCACCGGAACGGTTGAGCAACACCACTCGAGTGCCAGGTTTGCACACCTGGAGGAATTGAACAGCGGTTACCGCGCCACTGAATCCGGCACCAATGATGACCAGAGTCTTCAACGTTCGATCCGCCCGACCAGATACTGCATAATCTTCTCGACAGATACGGACACATCTTCTTCAAGTGTGTTGATCGTGATATCCGGGTTCAACGGAGGCTCGTACAACGAGTCGATACCGGTGAAATTCTTGATCATGCCCGAGCGGGCCTTGCCATACAGACCCTTCGGGTCGCGGCGCTCGCACTCAGGTAACGGCGTACTGATGTAGACCTCAACGAAGAACTCGTCACCGATCACTTTCCTGGCCAATGCCCGGTCAAGGCGAAACGGCGAAATGAAGGCGCTGACGACGATCAGGCCAGCGTCAACGAACAGCTTGCCTACTTCAGCGATCCGGCGGATGTTTTCCGCCCGATCATGATCATTGAACCCGAGATCATTGCACAGACCGAGACGCATGTTGTCTCCGTCCAGCAAGTAGGTATGACGATTATTCTCAAGCAGTGCCTGCTCTAGAGCGTTGGCGATCGTCGATTTGCCGGCGCCGCTAAGCCCGGTAAACCAAAGAACCACAGGGCGCTGCTGTTTAAGAGCGCTCCGCTGCTCCCGGTCGACGACCATCTGATGAGCGACAAGATTTTCCGTCATCGAAACTACACCGCAGTTATATACACATTGACTTAAATCAGGCTTTCCAACGCTGTCAGAAATTAGATCTGCGAGCATTGAACCCAAGTTCGTAATTAAGCGTGAAGAATAGACCCAGCGTCTGCCGGCGCCAAGAAAAACCTCTACACCGGAACAATAGCCGACGCTGTTACTTGGATAACGTCCATCTCTGTAACAACTCATTTACATAAACAGCAACGGATTTTGGAGGCGTGGAATTCGACGACAGCTTTGCCAATAAACCCTCCTCGGCAAGCAGACGTTTCAATGCGCTTTCAAGGCTCAACACGCTGCCTGGTTCAAACAGCAATCCATTGAAATCATGGGTCACGGCCTCAGCGATTCCGGGTACATCGGAAGCCACAACCGGGCAACCGGCAGCCTGTGCCGAATAGACGACCAGTGGCGTATTTTCATTCCAGACAGATGGCACTATCAGTGCGTCCAGCCCACCCAATACATCGAATATGTCTTCGTTGGCGAAAGTGCCGCAAAACGTAACGGCTTCATTGCCATCCGCCAGCCGATGCAAGCCGGCTACATAGTCGGGAAATTCCGTCTGCTTGCCGTAAATTCTCAGTCGCACATCGCGTGAAGAAAACTGCTGCAACGCCTCCAAAAGCACATGGCAGCCTTTGTGTGAAGCGAGCGTACCAATGAATCCCAAGACCAATGGGCGCTCACGCCGCGCTCGATCTCGCACCACAACTGGCTGATCAAGATTGATGCCGTAGGACGACTTGACCACGATATCTGGGCGCACGCCATTACGGGTCAGCAGCGTTTCGATCATCTGGTTGGGGGCGATGATGCCCTGGAGCATATTCAGCCGCCCGACATTACGCTCAAGACGACCATGCAATGCGCGCACCTCGCGGACCAGGGAACCCGCTGGCAGCCGAGGCGAGCGAGCAATGCGCACGAGCAAATCGCTGATGACATCCGGAACCGCGGTCGCCAGCCTGCCAATGCGCTCAGGCAACTGACTTGCAGCAAAATGCACGACACAGTTCCCCGCATCCGTACTTGGCCCCGCACATGCCCGCCCGCCACAACGCAGCAACTGCCCGGTAGGACAAATACTCCAGAAGTCGGTTGGCGTGTAATACGCAGGCACACCGGCAGCGACCGCTTTTTCGATCAGGCCGGTGCCGAGACGATTGAGGTGAAAGAAATGCACGACATCCGGCTTGAACTCTTCCAGCAAATGCCCGAAAAAGTCAGCGGCCAGATGGTTGTCATAACCGATCTCGATTTTTGAAGTTTGATCGCCCATGGGCACATAGGCGTGCCGAAAACGATCAACCAGAATCGAGTCGTAACTATATTGATCGAAGCGCTCACTGTCCGCGAGCGCTTCGGTAGCCGGATAGCCCGTAAAAATCCTGACCTCATGGCCAAGGGTTTTCAATACGCGGGCAACGGACAGCGTCAAAACCTCAGTACCCGCAGAAAACTCCGGGAAAAACTGATGAACCGTGAGCAGAACCTTCATTTGCAACCAACGCTGACACCGAGCAGACGGTAACTCACCCGACCACCCTCACTTCTGCTGTTCGTTCTTGGCCCACTCGAAAGTTCGCACGATCCCTTCCTTCATCGAAACCTTGGGCTCCCAGCCCAGTTCGTCGCGCGCCAGATCGTTGCTCAGCACACTCACTGGCACATCGAAAGAACGGCCAGGCTTGTAGTTACGGGCAACCGGCTCACCGCTGACTTCTTCGATCATCGACATGAGACTGTTCAGGCTGGTACCCACGCCGGAACTGATATTGAAGACACTGGCGCTACCCGAGTAGGTAGCCGCCTTGGCGAACGCCTCGGCCACATCGCTGACATGCAGGAAATCGCGCTCGACGCTACCATCACCCCAAATCTCGATCGGCAAGCCCTTCAGAACGTTATGGATGAACACACCCACCGCGCCCTGCGCAGTCTCCACGCGCTGACGCTCGCCGTAAGGGTTGGCGACCCGCAGAACGACAGGCTTGATGCCATACAGATGGTTGTACATTTGCAGATATTTCTCGATGGTCAGCTTGGTGATGCCATAAGAAACTTCTGGATCTGTCGGGTGTTTTTCATCGATCGGCAGGTACTTCGGAGCGCCATAGACAGTGCCTCCGGAAGAAATGAAAACGATTCTGCCAACCTTGTGCGCAACCATTGCATTGAGCAGCTGCAAACTTGCAACGACATTGCTCTGGACATCGTAGACCGGATCTTCATTCGAGCTTTTCGGCAGCGTGGTGGAGACCAGATGAAAAACAACATCGGCACCTTCTACTGCCTTGTTTATATCACTGGTGGACGACAAATCGCCTGTCATCCATTCGACACATTCATGAGATAAAAACTTACGATATTCAACTACGCGAGGACGCTCAAAAACTCGAATTGAATGACCATCTAACAACAAGCGATCAACAATTGTTGATCCGATAAAACCACCACCACCAAATACTGTAATTTTCATAAAAACTCTCGACTGACATCGAAAAAATGACAAAAAAATTGACGTTAATCAGCCAATAAAAATGACAAAAAAATTAACACAAAAGCGACAAAGCGTCAAGAAACCAACACTTTCAACTTTTGCGCAACCTTTTTAATCAATGGGTTTTTCAGCAAGTATTTAGTAAATGGATATTGGCGAACTTGTGAAATTAACAACCGTAGAATTCCGGACTTGACTGGAACCTCGGTCTGCGCATCATTTGTCAGGCAATGCGTAGAGTAGAGATAATCCAGATAAGATGTCACACGACGGTTCTCCAGCGCAGTCGTCGCCAGCTCTCTCGCGAGCCCTGCCGCCATGAACGGTTGGGGTGACTGCGCCCTGTTGGCTTGAGCCTCATCCAAGATCTGCAACCACTGACGATTGGTCGCGGCTGCAGTGTAATGAGCCTCGATCAACTGCCGGCACGCCTGCGCCTTTCGCTCACGCATCGCCGGATCTTTCGACAGCACCTTCAATACGTCAACATAGCGACTGACCTCGTCTTCGCCGTGCGGGACCAGATACCCGGTTTCCTCCCCCACCAGCTCATCCTGTCCACCAACATCGGCGACCACCGGCACAACGCCTGCAGCCATTGACTCAAGAAGAGCGACCGAGATTCCCTCGTATTCCGAAGGCATTAGCAACACATCGGAAATCGCCAGCAATGAGAGCCACTCAGCATGCGGTTTCGCACCAATTACATGAACTTCTGCACCCAAGCCATACTGCTTGATTGATGCCTCGAACGCGGGACGTAATTCGCCCTCACCGATGATCAATGCATTGAAGCGAATGCCAGCCTGTTTCAAACCGTTGAGGATTTCAGCCAGCTTCAGCGGTCGCTTCTGGTCACACATGCGCCCCGCAAAAATGATGGTAAAGGCCTGTTCATCAAGGCCTAGACCACGCTGTTTTTCAGCTCGCTGAGTTTGCGAAAGCGATACCGGGTGCGATTTGATTCCCGTGTACATGACACGAACTTTCCCGGCATCAGCATTGCGCTCCACCATCCACTCGGACAGATGGCGAGTACTGACCACGTTCATGTCCAGCGCATCCTGATAACCGACGCCAAATCGCGGATGCCCGCCGTTGAGCCAATGCATTTCCTCGGTATGACTCAAGTCCAGGAACGTCGTCGCTGGCGCCTGCGTGCGCAAGTAAGGAAGAAGCTGATAACCCAGCGTACTCCCGGCTACCAATACAGTGTCGATCTGTCTGGAGGCAATGAGATACAAGAGGAACCTTGGAAAATCTGACAGCGAAAGAATATTCGGCAGAATGAAGATATCCGCCGTCCACTCCGCAAACTTGTCCTGCCACCGATGATCAGCCTCAAGGGTAGCGCATACCGTTACATCGGCGCCGCCCGCAACGAGCCCTTGAATGAGATCAATATTGACGCGATCAGCCCCGCCCTCAACCATCCACGGCAGTAAAAACATGACCCTTCTACCGCGCACGTTGCCTTTCAGCGGATTATTGAATACAACGCCCTCGGGCAATGTTTCATAGGCAGAGGGATAACGACGCTGAGGGCTAGGAACAGGCTTGAGCGGCAGTGAGGGTGAATCGTCAAGGTCTTGTCGCGACGATACTTTGCTAAAGGTCTGCAGAAACTCTGCAATGGTAAAACCCCAATGACCCGCATCCGCCAGGCGAGCGAGAAACGATGTTGGATCTCTGCCGTCGACGAGAGGCGCTACTTCTTCAGACATCTGCAAGATGACCGACTTGCGAACCACAATGCCTCTGACTTTGGGATGAGGGTGCTCGAGGTAATATTTGCCTTGACTCAAGCTGTGCCGTACTGGCACGCGCTGCTCTCCCGTTATCGTGCCGAAGGAGTTGCAAAAAGCGAACTCAGGGTTGGACTCTAGAAACCAGATACCCTTCTCGATAAATGTCGGATCAAACGCTGTTGCTGCATCAGCCAGAACTACATATTCAGGAAATGCCCAAACGTCATTCGCATAAGAGCACTCTGTACGATCAAGTACCTGCACACGCTTATCAACGGCTATAGCTTGCAAGAACTCATCGGCAAATTGCGGCGCCGTGCCACCTTCAAAGCAAATCAGCCATTTCCAGGACTGGAATGTCTGCCCCAGAAGGGATCGATACAGATTCGAAAAATCGGTGAGCGTAGCGCTCGCACTGCTGACGACAAGGACGTCAGCTTGCTGAGGACCACCACTCGATCCATTTATCGGTTCGTATCGATTCGCCATTTCAACCGGATCGGCGCTTGGAAGAGCATCAATCTGCGCAGAGTTCGACATAATATAATTACTTCCCTGCGCCAAAACGCTGAAGACTTTTGAAAAACTTGAATACCGACAAGCTATTAACATCACGCAACCGCAAGAACGGCTTCTCAACGAATGTGTATGTCAGATGAGCGAGCGCGTAAACGCATACAATGAAAATCGGGTAGGCCAGCCACGGATTATCGTAAATACGCTCGTGCAACCCATATCGATTCAAAACATTTATTACCAATATAAAAGCGAAAATATGGCCGAGATAAATTGAATAGGAAATCAGGCTGGTATATTTCACGAAGCGATTTACAATATTAAGGCGCGAAGCACTCAGACTGAAAAATGCAGGTATTAACGTGGCGAAAAATATCGCTGACCACGTGAAAAACAATGATTGCTCCAGCTTGCTACCAGCAGTCCATGGCATCCCTTGTCTAGTCAGGACAATCAATCCGACAGCGAATGTAAATGGCACATACCAAAATTTGGCCAGACATTCAAAGATCGGGCGGTGCCAAGTGTAGAGATAAGCGATCAATACCCCGAAACCAATGGCATCAAGGCGGTACAACACTACATAACGTGCATCGTCATATCGCACTGACTGAATTGGCAATCCGATACGCGCAAGAAAAGGCGCCACTATAAAGACCAGAATAACGATCGCTGCTGCGCTCTTTACGCCTGCGCCCAGCCCGATCATCAACAACATAACAAGCGGAAAGGTGTAGTAAAACCACTCTTCAACTGCCAGGCTCCAGGATAGACGGTAGAAATCCGTCATGCTCCATGCAAAGTTCTGCGCAAACACCAAGTAGTGAAACTGCTCGGCGAATGTCGTGGCGCCCGCCCAGTCAAATCGCAACGAAACAAAAAAGAAGAAAATATAGAGCGGTAAAGTCCTCATCCAGCGGCGATACCAAAACTCTGTCAATCCCGCAATCTTTTGTTCGCGCCAATGCGCCGCCTCTTTTAGCAGAATCCTGCCGATAAGAAAACCACTCAGACAAAAGAACAAGTCCACACCGAAAGTCGCCAGAAATGCAAATCCGGCCAATACTGGATGCGGTGCCGAGTGCCCGAGCATATGTCCGAAAACAACAAGCAGGCAGGCAATGGTCCGACAAACATCCAGGCCAAAGGAACGATGGACATTCTGTACAGCGCCTGTTGCTTGAGGGTTATTCATCAAGTTTCACTTCTTTAGTCCACAATATGTCACAGCAACGTCCTTCCGGTGCCCTGAACTGACCTAGCGCGACGCGTGTAATGGCCATCGGCGCGAACTCTATGCGGTAATGACAAGAGCCGGGACCTTCCTGCTTTTTGGTTTGGACTGGCGTCAAGGCCTTCAGATTGAACTGCTGATTGATGAATCCTTCCGGGCCTGCGCTCGCGGCATTCGCTGGATAAAGATGCAGGAAAAACTCATCCCCCAACTTGTCGATGTCACACGCTTGTACTTCCAGGGTGACCCCCGCGCTCGTCACGGCCACATCCACCCCTTGCGGAAGAACGACCGGAGGTTCGACCGGTACGGGCAATTCAACTACCTTGCCGACTCCTGTCCAGCGAGCGAAGGACAACACTCCTATCGCAATCAAGGCGAAAAAAAGGACACCACTCAATATCTTCAGATCGACCTTCACTCTCACTGCCCAATCATCACTGATTACTTTTGCGTACCATAAAACCAGCACTCCGCCCCATTCAGAAGCGAAACACTGGCTCGGTCAGTTATCCTGGCAGATGCCCTGTTACCAGCTGCTTAGCCTGCGCACTACCTTACCGGCAAAGCGCCGCAGTGGATTGCTGACGATGCGACTCGGCACTAGGGGCGCCAATGCTGCCGGGTTGAAAAATTCTTCCTGACCCGTGAGCGCGATGAAATCCAGGTAGTTGAAGCCGTGAATAGCTTCGATCTCCGCCCTCTCCTCGCTACTGTTCATCAACTGATACAGTAGTTCGACACCAAACAGCCGGGTGCCAGGGCAACCGCCGATCTGGATTGCGAACATTGCCAGCAAGTATCCACTATTAGCCCCTTTTGGCGTTACCCACTTTACACTTTCGGGAAACGCTTCAAGTATGTCGGTCAGCGACATGCCAATGTAGTTTTTCTTTTGAAAGTACCATTCCAGCCACATCCGGGCCCGCCTGTCCGGCCGATCCCCACTCTCGTTGGATTGATCCGAGAAGATACGGTGTAGAGTCAGTCGCTCTTGAACAACATGGATATCGAAAATCTTCAGTAACCGTGTCCACATTTCGGCATCGTCTGTTTGCGCATGCGCGCTTCTATAGAGACCCGCCTGTTCATAGGCACTGCGTCTGACCAACGCACTTGGGTGACACAACTGGTTTTCGTTGAAGAACAGCGAACGCAACCAGGCCGTCCGCGGCTTGTTCGGCTGATTGAACCATTCGACGACGAGTGGCTGGTTATTCTCGTCAATGCATTGAACATGCGAAAATACCGCACCTATGCCGGGATTTGCTTCCAGCACGGCCACTTGCTTTTCCAGCTTGTCCAGTTCCCAAGCATCATCCGAGTGGTGAATGGCAATATATTCACCGGTACTTTGCGATTCGATAGCACGATTAATGTTATAGATATAACGGCGAGTTCTATCGTTCTGAACCTTGATGATTCTTGGGTCATTGTAGCTTTCGATAACGGCCCACGAACCATCTGGCGAAACGTCATCTACAATAATCAGCTCCCAATCAGTAAACGTCTGATTGATCACAGAATCGATTGCCTGCCCTATAAACTTTTCATGGTTATAGGAGGTAAGAACAACTGAAACTTTCGCCACTTTACGCTCCGTTACGCTCATTAGTTACACGCAATGCCTTGCGCAACTCCGCTTGGGAAAGTTCGAGATCCACCTTCAACTGGCTCGCTTCTTTCTTCGACTGGTCCAGCTCAATTACGAGATTTTCGCATTCAGAGCGCAACGCTTCAAGTTGAGCTTGTTGAGCGAGCCTGTGGACCTCCAGGTCATTATATTGTGCCTCTTTAGCGACCATTTTGGCCTCTAGATCACCATATTGTGCGTCTCTGGCAATCCTATCGGCCTCTTGAGCACTACAGTGCGCCTCAATAGCATATATCTGCTCTTCTTTGCTCTTGGCGAAAGCAGCCCAAGTGTCGCGATCTCCGACAAGCCACTCTTTATCCTTCAGCAGGTCAGCCATCTGTTCGTTCAAACATTGGCGCATTTCACCCATGCGTTGATGCCTGCCGCGTAAAAGCTCAATCCCCTTCAGCGCCACCGTCAACTGCTCTTGCGAGAAACTTTCCTTCGCAGGCGGAATGACTTTTGAATAGCCATATTCCTCAAAATCCCTGGAATAAAGTTCTTTAATCAGCTCCTCGGATCGCGGGCTGATGAATTCCGGCAGATAGGGAATCATGCTCTCGTTCGCGCGAGCAGTCGTAAACGGACTTACATATGCCTCTGCGAGGTGAGCGCGCAGCGCAGCATCAAGCGCCGCAGTATCTTCTATTTTTGAGACGGCGCTGTAGGGGAAAAGTGCAGGCTGGAGCAAATCGTACTGAGGCGTCCAATGACAATCCTTGAAATCGTCGCGCTCGTGGACGTACAGATATTCGAGAAAACACTCGAAAGCCCCCGCCACATCTGACATGAGTTCAATCGGGTACTCGACGAAATCCTGCCCTTCATAAGGAACAATCTGCAACGGCTCGCGCAGCAGTATTTTCGATTGCCAGGCAGAAAAAATCCGTTTGTAGGGATTTCTCACCAGCGCAAAGCTGAAGTACCCATCGGCCTTTATCTGAGCAAGTCGCTCGGGGGATCTGACGAACAATCCTGGGGCGACGGCGAGCAACGTGTCATGAATGGCCAATTCCGGATCTGTTTCCGAACTGCTTTTCGCTTGCTGGACGGCCTGAACAACGCCCTCAAGCTCTGCAAACCACCATTTCACGGAGGTGCACGCCACCTTTGGAGTGGCCACGTAGAACAACTTCCGCTCATCCGAGACGCAGCTATTCCAGGAAAAATAGTCCAGCAAGCGCTGGTCATCACTACTCGTCATTACTTTTTTCTCAATTCTCATTGATTTTTATGCAAAGGGAAATCTTGCCGATATTCACGCTATATCGGGGCCCATACCCGGCCTCCTCATCCATTCGAACATCCCTGTCCCGAGGCATCTGAACGACTGATTCTCCCTCAGCAGATCAAGTTTTAGAGCAGTTCAAGCGCCGGTTCGTCTACGGAAACATCCATATAACCAAACGACCTCAACCCCTGATCCGACACCACCCTGAACATCGAAGCATCCAGAATCCGATGGCACAGGGTTGGCTCGCTCTCCGACCACACGCCCCCACCGACGAAGTATACGCCGGGGAGCATCACCATCTTGCAGCTGAACGTGACTCGAAACTCGCGCTCAGCGCCTTCACAGTCAAAATATTTCCCTTCATCGGGGAAACGCTGACCGGTAATCACGACGCCCGACACCGTGCGGATATGCATCGCAAAGAAAACCCGCGAAACCGCGTCAGTGAGGTTGCCCCGCATGACGATATCGTATTCGCCGCCGGCCTTCAGGACATTACAACGACGTCCTTCTTTGTCGAACACCTCGAACGCGTCGATTCGAGCACCTTGTTCGGGGTAGACCGTAGTCGACTCAGGCACCATTCCGGCATCGAAGTACTGGTCTTGCGCCGGAGCATCCTGCTCAGCTTCCAGCGGGGTCGTTTCGACAGCAATCTTGTCCGTACCAATTGCGCGGAATTCCTCGATCAATCGAGGCTGCTCTTCGGCTGGTGCGTAGATCAGCTTTTGATAAGCCCGCACCACCTCCATCGGCGATCCGGTACAGACGCGCTCACCGCGCTCCATCAAAATCGCCCGATCACACAGCTCGACAACCTGCGGTCCCGAGTGGGAGACGAACAGAATCGAAGTGCCCTTCGCCTTCAACTCATCGAGCCTGGCGAAACACTTGCGCTGGAAGCGCTCATCACCGACCGCCAGCGCCTCATCGACAATCAGGATGTCCGGGTCGACCATCGCCTGAACGGCAAACGCCAGACGCACGATCATGCCGCTGGAATACGTCTTGACCGGCTGATGGATGAACTCGCCAATGTCGGCAAATGCCGCAATGTCGTCGTAGCGCTCATCCACTTCCGCACGACTGAGGCCGAGAATCGCGGCGTTCATGTAGACGTTCTCGTGCCCGGTGAACTCCGGGTTGAATCCGGAGCCGAGCTCAAGCAGTGCGCCGATCCGGCCCAGAGTCTGAACATCACCGACGGTCTGGTTCAACGTACCGCAGATGACCTGGAGCAATGTCGACTTGCCGCTGCCGTTACGGCCGACAATACCGACAGTCTCGCCTTTCTTGATTTCGAACGAGACGTTCCTGAGTGCCCAGAACTCTCGATAGTATTGTTTGCGCTGACCAGCGACCATCTGCATGAGGCGATCGCGTGGCTTGTCGTAAATGTGATAACACTTGCTGACATTCTGCAGCTTGATCGCGATTTCAGAGGACATCGGCGAACCCCTTTCTAGTCTTCTGGAAGAAGGCAAACCCCAGGTAAGCCACTGCAATCGCTATGCATGCGTAGATGCCGAGCGCCTGCCAATCAGGCTGCTGCCCGAAAAACAGTACGGCCCTCACGTTCTCCACGGCCACGGTGAGCGGGTTGAGCAAAAGCAGATGCCGATACTCCTCCGGCACTGCCGTCGCAGGGTAGAAAATCGGCGCGAGAAACATCAGACCGCTGGTCACCAGGCCAATGAAATGCGCGACATCTCGCATGTAAACACCGATGGCGGCCAACCCCCATGACAGACCCAGGATGATCAGCACCAGAGGCGCTATGACCAGCGGCAGGTAAAACAATGTGAGCGGCGGCATGCCAAAAAACACGCAGTAAGCCAGCAACCACACAATCAGGCTGACCAACGCATGGAACAAGGAAGAGCCGGCGATTACGCACGGCAGTATTTCCAGCGGAAACACGACCTTCTTCACGTAGTTGGCATTTGAAATGATCAGATTGGGCGCGCGGGTGACACACTCTGCGAACAGGTTGAAAACCATCAGGCCGGCGAACAGGATCAACGCGAACTCGGCTTTTGAATCACCAGCCCCCGCCCAGCGTGAATTGAAGATGAAGCTGAACACGAATGTGTAGATCGCCAGCATCACGATCGGATTGAAGAACGACCAGAGAATGCCCATAAAGGAGCCGCGGTAGCGACCGATGACTTCGCGCTTGATCAAAGCAACGATAAGTGCGCGATTGCGCCAGACACTGGAGAACATGACGCCAGGCGCCGCTGAAAACTTCTGCATTAACCTGCGACCTCAAAAAAAATCATTTTCAAACCCTTTTCACAACATTCATCATCAAATTCCTTTGAAAATGATCGCTACTGCAAGCCCCAGATTTCCAAGGAGCGTCTGGCGGTAAATACCCGAGCGCCATATCCCGGTGATGCGTCCAGCCAAGCCCCGATTGCGAGCGCTCTTGAACCGGCTCAACACCTTGCGGTTCTGTTCGGTCAGAAGATGTTCAACCACCTCCAGGTGGTCGATGTTCTGATCGATCCAGCGCCGCAAACGTCCCTGAAACATTTTTCGGATACGCGTCAGGGCGGCCATGAACCCCGCATTGGCGCCTATCGAATTCGTTTCGTGCTGCCGATAGAAAAGATGCGGCACCTGATCGAAATGAAACTGCCCGCCGGCACCGGTCACCAGCATATAGGCCCACCAGTCATGGGCGACAATGCCCCGAGCCGGCCCCGCCTTCAATAGCTCATGCGCCGCGCGATTGAAAACCATCGTGTTTCCGGCGGCGACATTCTGTACGAGCGCATTGGGGAAGCTGAAGTCGCGGCAATATCCGGGGGTCATCCCCACTTCGACACCGGACTCATTGACCACCGTCGTCCGGGAGGCATACAGCGCAGGAACGCCAACGGGTACCTGACGTAGCCGCGTCAACGCAGCGCTGAGCTTATCGGCCGCCCAGACATCATCCTGGTCGGACCATGCGTAAAAATCAGCACTGATATTTTCCAGACAGGTCACCGACATGAAGTTGTCGGCGAACCCCGTTCGAGGGCCGGAAAGCAACGTCACTTTCTGCTCCCCCATACGCGCCTGAAACGACTTGAGAATCTCCAGTGTTGAGTCGGACGATCCGTCATCTGAGACGAACAGACGCCACTGCGCATGTTGCTGCTGCTCAATGGAGCTCAATTGCTCGGAAAGAAATCGCTCTCCGTTATACGAGCACAGCAATATCGCGACAGACTCATCCAGCTCCGGCACTTCGACTGTATCGACACTCAGGCCGGAGTTCGCGGAATCCGCTGATAAGGGGCTTGACACTGTATGCTCCACTGCAATTAAAACGCCGGTCGGAAGCCTGAGGAATCATATCCAGTGCTTCGGCGGTATCGGCTCCATTCGTTCCCTTCATGAAGCGGGCGATTATAGAGAACTTTCATCTCCGGTTGTTGGGCTTCGAGCAGGCGAAGCAAAATCGCAAAACCCGCTCCAGCCTCGATCAGGACTTCCTGCCAACGACAGCAGTCAGCCAGCAGACGAAAAAAAACAGAAACTTGTCACGCGGCCGCCGACGGCACTGCCCGCCCCTGACGGATAACCGCAGCAAGTCACGCCGCCGCAGAGGCAGCCAGCTGCTGACGAAGGGATTTTTATCCGCCCCGACAAGCAGAGCGATGGCCTGAACTTGCTTGAACCACCAGCCTTCATGGATGGTGACATAGCGTTGAAACAGTGATGTCAACCCGGTATTGGCGCCTACCTGGTTACTCTCATGCTGCCGATAACGCATGCTCGGCCGCGAATCGATGAACCATTTGAAGCCATGGCTGCGAGCGAACGCATAGCAATACCAGTCATGCAAACTGACTTGCTGCAGTTGCTCCCAATCCTGAATGACCTGTTGGCGCAGTGACCGGGCAAGCGCGGGGCTCAACACGTAAGTACAGCCAGGCCCCGCCGCCTCGAACAGAAAGTCCCAGGCAACTTGTGGCTGACTCTTGTCGAGCAGGATCGTCTTGCCATCCGGCCAGAAAGCCGTGACATTGCTGGAGTAGGCATCGACTCCGTGCGAGGTAATGGCTTGTGTAGCGCGCAGCAGCTTGTCGGACTCCCAGATATCATCCTGATCTGCAAACGACACAGCATCGTAATCGTGCAGATCAACATCTCGAATCAAACGAAAAAAATTGCGCGCCGCACCACCAAAACGCCCGGCAGGAGGCAAAAGAATCACGCGACTGTCGACCTCTTCGAGAGCTTTGCACCAGGCCTCGGTGCCGTCATCGGACAAATCAACGCTGATATGAATAGTGACATCGACGGACTGCTGACCGAGGATCGAGGCTACCTGCTCCTCGATCCACTGCATGCCATTGTAGGCAGCCAGCAAAACCGCAATCTTGGGATGTTTTACTGGCATGCCATTCCTGCTAGCAGCGATTGAACCCACCGATTGAAAGCGCGAGGCTTTCGAATCAGCGAGAAGGCGAGTCCAGCAGTTTTTGCAGGTACTGACCGTAACCGGTTTTCTTCAAGGCATTTGCCTGAGAACCCAGCTGCTCTGCTGTTATCCAGCCATTGTGGTAAGCAATTTCTTCGAGGCACGCTACTTTCAAGCCTTGACGCTGCTCGATGGTGTGAACGAAGTGACTGGCTTCCAACAAGGAGTCATGGGTACCGGTATCCAGCCACGCGAAGCCACGGCCGAGCATTTCGACATTCAGCGACTTCTTATTGAGGTAGGCGCTGTTCACATCAGTGATTTCCAGCTCGCCTCGCTCCGACGGCTTGATATTCTTGGCGATTTCCACGACCTCGTTATCGTAGAAATACAGACCGGTCACCGCGTAGTTGGATTTCGGCTTCAACGGCTTTTCTTCGATGCTCAGGGCACGGCCTGTCGCGTCGAACTCGACCACGCCAAAACGCTCCGGATCGGAAACGTGATAACCAAACACAGTGGCGCCACTCTTCTGCTCGTTGGCGGAGCGCAGATTGTCCGAGAAGTGCTGGCCGTAGAAGATGTTGTCACCCAGGATCAGACAGCAAGGGTCCTTGCCGATGAACTCTTCACCGATGATGAACGCTTGTGCAAGTCCATCCGGGCTCGGCTGCTCGGCATAAGTCAGCTCGATACCGTAAAGGCTGCCATCACCCAGCAATTTGCGGAAGTTCGGCAGATCTTCCGGCGTGGAGATGATCAGGATCTCGCGCATGCCGGCAAGCATCAGTACCGAAAGCGGGTAGAAAATCATCGGTTTGTCGTAAATCGGCAGCATCTGCTTCGACACGCCGAGGGTCAGCGGATGCAGGCGAGTGCCCGAACCGCCGGCGAGGATGATGCCTTTACGATTATTGGTGGTCATTTGTTCAGAACTTCCCTAAGCATTCGAGTTACACCACTTTGCCAATCCGGCAAGTGTAGAGAAAAATTGTCGCGCAGCTTTTGTGTATTCAAGCGCGAGTTCAACGGTCGACGTGCGGCAGTTGGATAAGCCGTTGCCTCAATGGGTTCAATTGCCTGTACGGCAAGCGACTCGCCATTGGCCTTGGCAAAATCCAGCACATGACAAGCATAGCCGTACCATGACACTTCCCCAGCGGCCGCCAGATGATACAAACCGGACAGCTCCGGGCGCTTGAGCGCTTGCTGCAGCGCCAGTGCGGTTATATCCGCAATCAGATCGGCACCTGTCGGCGCTCCTACCTGATCAACGATGACATTGAGCTTTTCGCGCTCTTTACCCAGACGCAGCATGGTCTTGGCGAAGTTGCCGCCACGAGCGCTGTAAACCCAACTGGTACGAAACAGCAAGTAACGGCAACCGGAGGCCTGGACGGCGCGCTCCCCTGCCAACTTGCTTTCGCCGTAGCGATTCAGCGGCTGCGGCTCGTCGCCTTCCAGCCAGGGCACTTGCCCCTGACCGTCAAACACGTAATCAGTCGAGTAGTGGACCAACCAGGCACCCACTTCACGAGCTTCGTCGGCGAGAACCTGGATAGCTTGCGCATTCACCAGATTAGCCTGATCTGGCTCGGACTCGGCAGTGTCGACGGCATTGTAAGCTGCCGCATTGACGATCACGTCAGGCTGGACCTTGCGGATTGTCTCGCGCAAGGCCGCCAGGTCGGTCAAGTCACCAGACAACCCGTCAACGCCATGCCGACCCAGTGCGATCAATTCGCCAAGCGGCCGGAGGGAGCGTTGCAACTCCCATCCCACCTGACCATCCTTTCCTAGAAGAAGGATCTTCATGCCTTGTTCGATCGATCCGCGTAGTTCTGATCGATCCACTGCTGGTAGCTGCCGCTCTTCACGTGCTCTACCCATTCGGTGTTGGTCAGATACCACTCGACGGTCTTGCGAATACCCGTTTCGAAGGTTTCTTCAGGCGTCCAGCCCAGCTCACGCTGGATCTTGCTGGCATCGATTGCGTAACGCTGATCATGGCCCGGGCGATCCTGGACATAGGTGATCAGACTGGCATGCGGGCGATGTGCAGAATCCGGACGCAGTTCGTCAAGCAGGGCGCAAAGTGTATGGACCACTTCGATGTTCTGCTTTTCGTTATGACCACCAATGTTGTAGGTCTCGCCGATAACACCCTCGGTCACGACCTTGTACAGCGCACGAGCATGGTCTTCTACATAAAGCCAGTCGCGAACCTGATTACCTTTGCCGTAAACCGGCAGCGGCTTGCCTTCCAGCGCATTGAGAATGATGAGCGGGATCAGTTTCTCGGGGAAGTGGCAAGGGCCGTAGTTGTTCGAGCAATTGGTGACCAGTGTTGGCAAACCATAGGTGCGAGCCCAGGCACGAACCAGGTGATCGGAACTGGCCTTGCTGGCCGAGTATGGCGAGCTTGGCTGGTAAGGCGTAGTCTCGGTGAACAGATCTTCCGGGCCTTCAAGATCACCATACACTTCGTCAGTGGAGATATGGTGGAAGCGGAAGTTGCTCTTGCGGGTATCGTCCAGCGCCGACCAATAGTGGCGTGCGGACTCGAGCAAAGTGTAAGTACCGATGATATTGGTCTGAATGAACTCGGACGGGCCCGAGATCGAGCGATCAACATGGGACTCAGCGGCAAGATGCATGATCGCATCCGGCTGGTGCTCACGCAGAACACGATCAACCTGCTCGCGATCACAGATATCAACGCGTTCGAATGCGTAACGCTCGTCTTGACTAACCTCGGCCAGCGACTCCAGATTGCCGGCGTAAGTCAGTTTATCGACGTTAACGACAGAATCGGTGGTGTTGGCGATGATGTGACGGATGACTGCCGAGCCGATAAACCCGGCGCCGCCGGTTACTAGAATTTTCACGCGGAACCATACCCTTGAGCTGCGGACAGCGCCATCAACGAGCACTGTCTAATCCATGAATGCAGAAGCCACCAAACATGAGGCTTCCGTCAAAGTCAGTCTGAATCGACGCGCAATAAAGCATTGTCGAACAAGGGCTGCATTTTACAGCTTAACGAACGTTTTACTAATGGATATAAACAGGGAGAGGCGCAATTTCGACAGACGCCCTGCACCTGCCGCTTTCAGACAAGGCGTTTGCGCGCCGCTCTGGAGGAGCGCCCCAAAAACCAACCGAGCACTGGCCCCATCAACATACCAATCAGCAACGCCAAGACTACGATCAGTGAAACTGGCAACTGCGGCCCGCTCAAACCTAGAAACAATAACGATACCGATTGCTGGTTTTCGAGCACAAACGCTAGAACCACCAGGATCAGTAAAAGAATAAAAACGCCAAGAAATATGCGCTTAAGGTTACGCATGAGGAACCCCTTGAGAGATAGCGACTGTCAAACCCCCTCCTCCTCTTCTTCATTCACCCGATCACGCAACTCTTTGCCCGGCTTGAAATGCGGAACGAATTTACCGTCAAGACTGACGGATTGGCCGGTCTTCGGGTTACGACCGACGCGCGGCGCACGGTAGTGCAGGGAGAAACTGCCAAACCCACGGATCTCGATGCGATCACCGGTGGCAAGGCATTGGGACATTTGCTCAAGCATGGTCTTGATGGCCAGCTCCACATCCTTGGATGAGAGCAGCCCTTGATGGGTGACAATTCGTTCGATCAACTCCGACTTCGTCATATTTTTCCCTTCTTTTTCAAGCAGCTAGATCAGCGCTTGAAAGGTTTTAGCACGCCCGGAAGATTTTGAACAGCCCAGGGATTGACATATCTTCCACCGCGTCGAAACGCCCGTTTTCAGGGCATCACAGCAACAAACAGGGCACGGCATGCTTAACGACATATCACCAGCATGGTTCGCGTCACGTAGCCCGCCGGATTGAAGCCAAAAGGAAACTCATCTTCATCCTTGGCATCATCCGATCGGGTGATCACCTTGTACCCCGCCCCCTTGCACTCCTTTGCCGCACGCTTCTGACATTTCTCCCAGCCAGAACCCAACCCAGAGCAGTCGACCTCTATACCACTGACACCACGCACAGCATGGGTCTTGGCACTGGTCGTACAGCCAGCCAGAACCAGTACAGCCATGAGGACAATAAACTTGTTCATCCACTTCCTTATGCCAGGCAACTGCCCGACGACTACACGCTTAAGACCAAGCTTAGACGTGAATAGACGATTGATCCGATTAAAGAAACAGACCGCCCGGAAGCCAGATTGGTTTCACCAAAACCATCATGCAAGCCGCGGACACTAAATCACAGGCACAAAAAAGGGCGACCGAAGTCGCCCTTTTTCATGATCAAGCAGAACTTAGTTCTGTTTGGCCATTGCCTGGCGCAGCAGTGCCGCCATGGTGGTGTCGCCAGCAGGAGCTTCTTCAGCCTTCAGGCTTTGGATAGCTTCTTTCTCTTCAGCATCGTCTTTCGACTTGATGGAGAGCTGGATTACGCGGCTCTTGCGGTCAACGCTGATGATCTTGGCTTCTACTTCCTGGCCTTCTTTCAGAACGTTGCGCGCGTCTTCAACGCGGTCACGGCTGATTTCGGAGGCTTTCAGAGTCGCTTCGATATCGTCGGCCAGAACGATGATGGCGCCTTTGGCGTCAACTTCTTTCACAGTGCCTTTAACGATGGCGCCTTTGTCATTCTCTTGAACGTACTCGGAGAACGGATCGCTTTCCAGTTGCTTGATACCCAGGGAGATACGCTCGCGCTCTGGGTCAACCGACAGGATAACGGTGTCCAACTCGTCGCCCTTCTTGAAACGACGTACGGCTTCTTCGCCCACTTCGTTCCAGGAGATGTCGGACAGGTGAACCAGACCGTCGATGCCGCCGTCCAGACCAATGAAGATACCGAAATCGGTGATCGACTTGATGGTGCCGGAGATTTTATCGCCCTTGTTGAACTGGCCAGAGAAATCTTCCCATGGGTTAGATTTGCACTGCTTGATGCCAAGGGAGATACGACGACGCTCTTCGTCGATGTCCAGAACCATAACTTCCACTTCGTCGCCGACTTGTACGACTTTCGAAGGGTGGATGTTCTTGTTGGTCCAGTCCATTTCCGAAACGTGTACCAGACCTTCAACGCCTTCTTCCAGCTCAGCGAAGCAGCCGTAGTCGGTCAGGTTGGTTACACGAGCGGTAACGCGAGTGCTTTCTGGGTAACGGGCTTTGATAGCAACCCATGGATCTTCGCCCAGTTGCTTCAGGCCCAGGGAAACACGGTTGCGTTCGCGATCGTATTTCAGAACCTTAACGTCGATTTCGTCACCAACGTTGACGATCTCGGAAGGATGCTTGATGCGCTTCCAGGCCATGTCGGTGATGTGCAGCAGGCCGTCCACGCCACCCAGATCGACGAATGCGCCGTAATCGGTGAGGTTTTTGACGATACCTTTGACTTGCTGGCCTTCCTGCAGGGATTCCAGCAGAGCTTCACGCTCGGCGGAGTTCTCGGCTTCCAGGACGCTGCGACGGGAAACGACAACGTTGTTGCGCTTCTGGTCCAGCTTGATGACCTTGAATTCCAGCTCTTTGCCTTCCAGGTGCGTGGTATCGCGCACTGGACGGACGTCAACCAGGGAACCTGGCAGGAACGCACGGATGCCGTTAACGTCGACAGTGAAGCCGCCTTTAACCTTACCGTTGATAACGCCCTTGACCACTTCCTCAGCTGCGAAGGCCGCTTCCAGAACGATCCAGCACTCAGCGCGCTTGGCTTTTTCACGGGACAGCTTGGTTTCACCGAAACCGTCTTCAACCGAGTCCAGAGCAACGTGAACTTCGTCACCGACATTGATAGTCAGATCGCCAGCGTCGTTGTAGAACTGCTCAAGCGGGATGAGTGCTTCAGACTTCAGGCCAGCGTGAACGGTTACCCAGCGAGCCTGGTAATCGATATCAACGATAACACCGGTGATGATGGAGCCTGCCTGAAGGTTCAGGGTTTTTAGGCTTTCTTCAAAGAGTTCCGCAAAGCTTTCGCTCATTTTAATTCCTGTAAATGAGGGCGAAGGATACGCCCATCTCCACACCCCAGACGGTGTGGGTTAGTTTCATTAAAAAGAAGCGCTGCAGGACTATGACTGGTCCCCTGCCGCCTTCTTGGTCACCCGGCGATATCGCGAATGGCGATCTCGCTCATGATGCGTTCAAGCACCTGATCGATGGACAACTCCGTGGAATCCAGCTGTATGGCGTCAGCCGCCGGCTTAAGCGGGGCTACCGCTCGCTGGGTGTCACGCTCGTCGCGTGCACGGATCTCATCTAGCAGACTCGACAGACTAACACCCTCGACTTTGCCCTTCAACTGCAAATATCGACGGCGCGCCCTCTCCTCGGCACTGGCGGTCAGGAAAATCTTCAGCGGCGCATCAGGAAAAACCACCGTGCCCATGTCGCGACCATCGGCCACCAGACCCGGCGCCTCCTGAAAAGCACGCTGGCGCTGCAGCAGTGCCTCGCGTACGGCCGGCAATGCCGCCACTTGCGAAGCGCCGGAACCGACGCTTTCGGTGCGAATGACATCGCTGACTTCGTCGCCTTCCAGAATGATCCGTTGCAACTGACCATCGGTCGCCGCAATGAACTGAACATCCAGATGAGCGGCGAGTTTCTTCAGCAGCTCTTCATTGGTCAGATCCACACCGTGGTTGTGCGCAGCAAATGCCAGCAAGCGGTACAACGCACCGGAATCCAGCAGGTTCCAGCCCAGACGCTTGGCCAGAATCCCGGCTACGGTGCCTTTGCCCGAGCCGCTTGGCCCATCAATGGTGATGACCGGTGCAATGTATTTCACGACTGAGCCTCTTGTGCCACACGAATACCGACCTGCCCGCACAGTGCGAGGAAGTTCGGGAACGACGTCGCGACGTTGGCGCAATCATGGATGCGGATCGGTGCAGTAGCGCGCAGCGACGCCACACTGAATGCCATCGCGATACGGTGATCGCCATGACCATGCACTTCGCCGCCGCCAATCTGGCCGCCGTCGATGATGATGCCGTCCGGGGTCGGCTGGCACTTGACGCCCAGCGCCAGCAAACCGTCTGCCATGACCTGAATGCGATCCGATTCCTTGACCCGCAGCTCTTCGGCACCGGTCAGCACGGTGCGCCCTTCGGCACAGGCTGCGGCGACGAACAACACCGGGAATTCGTCGATCGCCAGTGGAACCAGCGCTTCAGGAATCTCGATACCTTTGAGTTTAGCTGCTCGCACGCGCAGGTCAGCCACCGGCTCGCCGCCGACTTCACGCTGGTTTTCCAGAGTGATGTCCGCGCCCATCAGGCGCAGGATGTCGATCACGCCAGTGCGGGTCGGGTTGATGCCGACGTGCTCAAGCACCAGCTCCGAACCTTCGGCGATCGAGGCCGCGACCAGGAAGAACGCTGACGACGAGATGTCGCCGGGCACTTCAATGTGGGTCGCAGTCAGCTTGCCGCCGGACTCGACCGAGGCCGTAGCGCCATCAACGCTCACCGGATAACCGAAACCACGCAGCATGCGCTCGGTGTGGTCGCGAGTCGGAGCCGGCTCGGTCACGGTGGTCTTGCCTTCAGCGTACAGACCGGCGAGCAGCAGGCAGGACTTCACCTGAGCACTGGCCATCGGCATGGTGTAAGTCAGGCCTTTGAGCTTGTGTCCGCCACGAATGGTCATCGGCGGACGACCTTCAGCAGCAGTTTCAATCACGGCGCCCATTTCGCGCAGTGGATTGGCCACGCGATTCATCGGACGCTTGGACAGCGAGGCGTCGCCAGTCAAAACGCTGTCGAAGTTCTGCGCCGCCAACAGGCCGGACAGCAGACGCATCGAGGTACCGGAGTTGCCCAGATAGATCGGGCCGGGCGCCGGCTTCAAGCCGTGCAGGCCGACACCGTGGATGGTCACGCGGCCGTGGTGCGGGCCTTCGATGACCACGCCCATGTCGCGGAATGCCTGCAAGGTCGCCAGGGCGTCTTCACCCTCAAGGAAGCCTTCGACTTCAGTGACGCCTTCGGCCAGCGAGCCGAGCATGATCGAGCGGTGGGAAATCGATTTGTCACCCGGTACGCGAATCCGACCGGACAGGCGGCCACCAGGTTGAGCCAGGAAGATCAGATCGTTGGAATTCATAGCGTCCACATAGGCCCTGCGGGCCAGGATTTTACTGAAATGCTCGCGGGCAACCCGGGCGCGAGTGAAAACGCCCAACAATTGGTGCCCATCCCCTGCATCGACCGCGTCGCGCAAGGCGTCGAGGTCGCTGCGAAATGTATCGAGTGTGCGCAGGACAGCCTCGCGGTTGGCGAGGAAGATGTCGTGCCACATCACCGGGTCGCTTCCGGCGATTCTTGTGAAATCGCGGAAACCGCCCGCAGCGTAACGGAAGATCTCAAGATTTTCATTGCGCTTGGCCAACGAATCGACCAGACCGAAGGCCAGCAGATGCGGCAGATGACTGGTCGCGGCCAGCACTTCATCGTGACGCTCGACCTGCATGTGCTCGACGTCGGCGCCCAATTCGCGCCACAGACGATCAACCACAGCCAGCGCCGCCGGATCGGTTTGCTCAAGCGGCGTGAGAATCACTTTGTGGCGACGGAACAGTTCGGCATTGGAGGCTTCCACCCCGCTCTGCTCGGAACCGGCAATCGGATGACCCGGTACGAATCGCGGCGGCATAGCGCCAAACGCTTCGGTCGCCGCGCGCACCACATTGCCTTTGGCGCTGCCGACATCGGTCAGAATCGCCGAGCCCAGATCCATGTTCGCCAACCGCGCGAGCACTTTCTCCATGGCCAGAATCGGCACCGCCAACTGAATCACGTCAGCGCCCTGGCATGCGGTTGCCAAGTCATCTTCACAGCGATCCACAACGCCTAACTCAACCGCCAATTTGCGCGACTGCGGGTCGAGATCGACCCCGACCACTTCGCGGCAGATACCGCTTTCACGCAAGCCTTTGGCAAACGAACCACCGATCAACCCCAGACCGACCACCACAAGGCGACCGATCATAGGTGCAGCAGATTGCAGTGCAGTGACATCACCCACGAGCCAGAACCTTGCGCAGCGCTTCGAGGAAGCGGCTGTTTTCCGCCGGCAGACCGATGGTCACCCGCAGGTGGTTCGGCATGCCGTAGTTGGCTACCGGACGCACGATCACGCCTTCGCGCAGCAAGCCCTGGAACACCGGAGCCGCGACCTGACCGAGGTCGACGCAGATGAAATTGCCTTTGGATTCGATCCAGCTCAGCCCCAGCTCACGGAAGCCGGCCTGCAACTGCTGCATACCCGACTCATTGAGCTGACGGCTTTGCGCCAGATATTCCTCATCCTTCAGCGCAGCGCAGGCTGCCGCGAGGGCCAGACTGTTGACGTTGAACGGCTGGCGAACGCGGTTCAGCACGTCAGCCACAACCGCAGTCGACAGACCGTAGCCAACGCGCAATGCCGCCAGGCCATAGGCTTTGGAGAAGGTGCGCGAGACCAGCAGATTCGGGTAAGCGGCGAGGAAATCCAGACCGTCCGGCAGATCGCTGCCTTCGGCGTACTCGATGTAAGCCTCGTCCAGCACCACCAGCACATGCTCCGGAACGTCCTGCAGGAACTCGTCCAGCGCTTCAGCACCGAACCAGGTACCGGTCGGGTTGTTCGGGTTGGCGATAAACACCACGCGGGTGTTGGCATCGATGGCCGCGAGCATCGCAGGCAGGTCATGCCCCCAATCCTTGGCCGGCACCACCTTGGCTTGCGCGCCGACTGCCTGGGTGGCAATCGGGTACACAGCGAAAGCGTGCTCACTGAACACGGCATTCAGGCCCGGCGCCAGATAGGCGCGCGCGACCAGTTCAAGAATGTCGTTGGAACCGTTGCCCAGCGTGACCTGATTCAGCTCGACGCGGCATTGCTCGGCCAGCAGGGATTTCAGCGCGAAACCGTTGCCGTCCGGGTAACGCGTCAACTCGGCCAGCTCTTCGCGGATCGCCGCCAAGGCTTTCGGACTGGCACCCAGCGGGTTTTCGTTGCTCGCCAGTTTGACGATTTTTGCCGGATCCAGGTCCAGCTCGCGCGCCAGTTCGTCCACAGGCTTGCCCGGAACGTACGGCGAAAGTTGTTGCACGCCCGGCTGTGCCAGAGCGAGGAAGTTGCCACTCATTTGCTACCGCCCCTTAGAGAACTGCTTTCGGGTAGGAACCCAGCACTTTGAGTGCTACTGCTTCCTGACTGATCTTTTCCAATACACCTTTGATCAACGGATCACGGTGATGGCCGACGAAGTCGATGAAGAACACGTAGGTCCATTTGCCACTGCGCGACGGACGGGTTTCGATACGGGTCAGGTCGATCCCGTTGTCGTGGAACGGCACCAGCAACTCATGGAGCGCGCCGGGCTTGTTGCTCATCGACACGATGATCGAGGTCTTGTCGTCGCCGGTCGGCGGCACTTCCTGGTTACCGATCATCAGGAAGCGCGTCGAGTTGTCGGGACGGTCTTCGATCTTCTCGGCCAGACGCGTCAGGCCATACAGCCCTGCCGCCATGTCGCCGGCAATCGCCGCCGAATTCCACTCGCCTTTAACCCGCTTGGCCGCTTCGGCGTTGCTCGACACCGCCACGCGCTCGACATTCGGGTAATGCGCGTCCAGCCACTTGCGGCACTGGGCCAGCGATTGCGCGTGGGAATAGATGCGGCTGATGCTGTCGGTCTTGGTATTTTCACCGACCAACAGGTGATGGTGAATGCGCAGCTCGACTTCGCCACAGATGACCATGTCGTGTTCGAGAAAGCTGTCCAGCGTGTGGTTGACCGCGCCTTCGGTGGAGTTTTCCACCGGCACCACGCCAAAGTTCACCGCACCGGCCGCCACTTCACGGAACACTTCATCGATCGCCGCCATTGGCTTGCTGATCACCGCATGACCGAAGTGCTTCATGGCCGCAGCTTGAGTGAAGGTACCTTCAGGGCCGAGGTAAGCCACTTTCAGCGGCTGCTCCAGCGCCAGGCACGACGACATGATTTCGCGGAACAACCGCGCCATCTCTTCGTTGCCCAGCGGCCCCTGGTTGCGCTCCATGACACGCTTGAGCACCTGAGCTTCGCGCTCAGGACGATAGAACACCGGCACTTCGCCTTCGGCCAGCGAGGCCATCTTTACTCGCGCGACTTCCTGGGCGCAACGCGCACGCTCACTGATCAGCTCCATGACTTTGGTGTCCAGAGCGTCAATGCGAACGCGCAGCGCCTTGAGTTCTTGCTCGGACATCAGCCGTGTTCCTTCTCGAATTCAGCCATGTACGCCACCAGCGCATTAACCGCGGTGATGTCGACGGCGTTGTAGATGGAGGCGCGCATGCCGCCCACGGAGCGGTGGCCCTTCAGATTGAGCAAGCCGCGCTCTTCGGCACCGACGAGGAACGGCTTGTCCAGACGATCATCGGCCAGACGGAACGGCACGTTCATCCACGAGCGATCCGATTTGTTGATCGGGTTGCTGTAGAGGCCGCTGGCGTCGATGAAGTCGTACAGCGTGCGCTGTTTGACGTCGTTGAGCTTGGCGATCGCTTCGACACCGCCCTGCTCTTTCAGCCACTGGAACACCAGGCCGGACAGGTACCAGGCCAGGGTCGGCGGGGTGTTGTACATCGAGCCGTTATCCGCTGCGACTTTGTAGTCGAGCATGGTCGGGCACAGCGCGCGCGCCTTGCCGAGCAGGTCTTCGCGGATGATGTTGACCACAATACCGCTCGGGCCGATGTTCTTCTGTGCGCCGGCGTAGATCATGCCGAAACGCGAGATATCGACCGGGCGCGAGAGGATGTCCGAAGACATGTCGGCTACCAGCGGTACATCACCGACTTCAGGAATCCACTGGAATTCCAGACCACCGATGGTTTCGTTCGGCGCGTAGTGAACATAAGCGGCGTCTTTCGACAGCTTCCACTCGTTCTGGCCCGGGATAGCGAAATAGTCGTATGGCTTGGCGGTGGCGGCAACATTGACGTGGCCGTAGCGCGAAGCTTCTTCGATGGCTTTCTGCGACCAGATACCGGTGTCGATATAGTCGGCCGAGCCGCCTTCAGGCAGCAGGTTCAGTGGGATCTGCGCGAATTGCTGGCTGGCGCCACCTTGCAGAAACAGCACTTTATAGTTCGACGGGATATTCAGCAGGTCACGCAGATCCTGCTCGGCCTGGGTGGCGATGGACACGAACTCATCGCTGCGATGGCTCATTTCCATGACCGACAGACCCTTGCCATGCCAATCAAGGAGTTCACCCTGGGCGCGCTGCAGGACAGCTTCAGGAAGCGCCGCAGGACCGGCGCAGAAGTTATAGGCTCGCTTGCTCACATCCAATCTCGCTCTGACTTGGTGATACACAAAAAATCTGTAAATCTGATAGGTCTACCTCTGTAGCAGCCTTCGGCAACTCCTACAGGGGAAATTCATACCGGACAAATAACAAGGGGGCGAATTCTCATCCGCCCCCTCGTTTGTCCGCTTATTCTTGCGGTTCTTCGTCTGCTGCGGCGTCGAGTTGCTGGTCTTCACCGGCATCGTCGTTTACGACAGTGCCTTCGAATTCCTCGCCCTCTTCACCCTCGAGCTCTTCACCCTCAACTTCCGAAGGCTCCTGAACCCGCTCCAGCCCGACCAGGGTTTCATCCTTGGCCAGCTTGATCAGCGTTACACCTTGAGTGTTACGACCCAGGCTCGACACTTCGTCGACACGGGTACGCACCAGGGTGCCCTGATCGGAGATCAGCATGATTTCTTCACCGTCCTGCACCTGAACTGCGCCGACCAGACGGCCGTTACGCTCGTTGCTGACCATGGCGATAACGCCCTGACCGCCACGTTTGTATTCAGGGAACTCAGTGATCGCCGTGCGCTTGCCGTAGCCGCGCTCGGAGGCGGTGAGGATTTCGCTGCCCTCTTCCGGAATCAACATGGAGATCAGCTTCTGCCCTTCCGGCAGACGCATGCCACGCACACCGCGGGCGGTACGGCCCATGGCGCGAACTTCGGATTCCTTGAAGCGCGTCACTTTGCCGCCGTCGGAGAACAGCATGATTTCCTGCTCGCCATCGGTGATGGCTGCGGAGATCAGGATGTCGCCTTCGTCCAGTTCCAGCGCGATCAGACCAACGCTGCGCTGACGGCTGAAGGCCACCAGCGGAGTCTTCTTCACGGTACCGTTGGCAGTCGACATGAAGATGAACGGCGCTTTCTTGCGATCGGCAGCCTTGATGCGAGCGCGACGCTCTTCATCGGTTTCGTTGCTGTTTTCGATCTCTTCTACATCAGCCTCGACGCCTTCGGCTTCTTCTTCATCAGCCTGACGCTTCATGGCTTCGAGATCGACCGGCAGCATGGTGGTGATGTACTCGCCTTCGCTCAATGGCAGAAGGTTGACCAGCGGACGGCCACGGGCGGCGCGGGACGCTTCCGGAATCTCGTAGGTCTTGAGCCAGTACACCTTGCCCTTGCTGGAAAACAGCAGCAGCGTGGTGTGACTGTTGGCAACCAGCAGGTGAGCGATGTAGTCCTCATCCTTGACGCCGGTGGCCGATTTGCCTTTACCGCCACGACGCTGAGCCTGATACGCAGCCAGAGGCTGGGTCTTGGCGTAGCCCCCGTGGGAGATGGTCACGACGCGTTCTTCTTCCGGGATCATGTCACCCAGGGTCAGATCAAGACGGGCATCGAGAATTTCGGTGCGACGCTGGTCGCCGTATTCGGCGCGGATCACTTCCAGCTCTTCGCGGATCACTTCCATCAGGCGCACGGCGCTGTTGAGGATGCGGATCAGCTCGCCGATCTGGTTAAGGATCTCTTGATACTCGGCCAGCAGTTTTTCGTGTTCCAGACCGGTCAGACGGTGCAGACGCAGTTCCAGAATGGCTTGCGCCTGTTCTGGCGACAGGAAGTACTTGCCTTCGCGCAGACCGTATTGCGGGTCGAGGTTTTCCGGACGGCACGAATCGGCACCGGCACGTTCCACCATCGCCACCACTGCCGAGGATTCCCACGGCGTGCTGACCAGGGCTTCTTTTGCTTCCGACGGCGTCGGCGAAGCCTTGATCAGCGCGATAACCGGATCGATGTTCGACAGGGCAACGGCCTGACCTTCGAGGATATGACCACGCTCGCGCGCCTTGCGCAGTTCGAACACGGTACGGCGGGTAACGACTTCGCGACGGTGACGGACGAAGGCTTCCAGCAGATCCTTGAGGTTCAGGATGCGTGGACGACCATCGATCAGCGCAACGATGTTGATGCCGAATACCGATTGCAGCTGGGTCTGGGCGTAGAGGTTGTTGAGGATCACCTCAGGCACTTCGCCGCGACGCAGTTCGATCACGACGCGCATACCGTCCTTGTCGGACTCGTCGCGCAGTTCAGTGATGCCTTCCAGCTTCTTCTCTTTGACCAGCTCGGCGATCTTCTCGATCAGACGCGCCTTGTTCAACTGGTAAGGGAGTTCGGTGATGACGATCTGCTGACGGCCACCGACCTTGTCGATGTCTTCGATGATCGAGCGGGCGCGCATATAAATGCGCCCGCGACCGGTGCGGTAGGCTTCGATGATGCCGGCGCGACCATTGATGATCGCGGCGGTCGGGAAGTCCGGACCGGGGATGTACTGCATCAACTCGTCGACGGTCAGCTCAGGGTTGTCGATGAGTGCCAGGCAACCGTCGATGACTTCACCGAGGTTGTGTGGCGGAATGTTGGTCGCCATGCCCACGGCGATACCGCTGGAGCCGTTGACCAGCAGGTTGGGGATACGGGTCGGCATGACCGCCGGGATCATTTCGGTGCCGTCGTAGTTCGGCACCCAGTCCACGGTTTCTTTGTGCAGGTCAGCCAGCAGCTCGTGCGCCAGCTTGGTCATGCGCACTTCGGTGTATCGCATCGCCGCGGCGTTATCGCCGTCGACCGAACCGAAGTTGCCCTGACCGTCTACCAGCAGGTAGCGCAGGGAGAAAGGCTGAGCCATACGAACGATGGTGTCGTACACGGCAGTGTCACCGTGCGGGTGATACTTACCGATCACGTCGCCGACAACACGGGCAGATTTCTTGTACGGCTTGTTGAAGTCGTTGCCCAGCTCGCTCATCGCGAACAGTACGCGACGGTGCACGGGCTTGAGGCCATCGCGCGCATCCGGCAGTGCACGGCCGACGATTACGCTCATCGCGTAGTCGAGGTAGGACTGTTTCAGCTCGTCTTCGATATTGACCGGGAGGATTTCTTTGGCCAGTTCGCCCATGAGAAGCCTGATTCCTTTTTCTGGTGAAACTTCGTCATATCCATGTGGGAGCAACGAAGCTCGCCGGGGCAGGCCGAGTGCCATGCGCCGACTTACGACAAATCAACATTGGATCGCGGATTTGCGCAGTAAAGACAGCTCCGTGGAGCTGCCTCGGAAAACGCCGGATGTTATCACAAAGGCCGCCACGCACCTATCCCCCAGATGCGCATGGAGCATAGTTAGTTGACCGGTGACAGGCTTAACGGGGACGAGAGAAGCTCAGAGCTTCTTTGAATGCAGATTTGAGGGCTGATTTGCGGATGTTTATTGACATTTAGGGGTACAAACACCTGTAGGAGCTGCCGAAGGCTGCGATCTTTTGATCCTGCCCTCTAAAAAGCAAGATCAAAAGATCGC
>NZ_AKJR01000050.1:0-77839 GCF_000282235.1 Pseudomonas sp. GM24
CTCTGCGTGGGAATGCCTCAACGGACGCTCCGCGTTCGCCTCTGGATGGGACGCGGAGCGTCCCGGGCTGCATTCCTTTGCTGCGCGTGGGAACGATCATATCAGGGCAGCTTTGTGTTATTCGAAGGTCGGCATGCCTGGAATGCTGCCGTCGCAAGGCATGTACGTGCCACCCCGCTTGACCACTTCCCCCTGCAAGCGCCGGCAGCGTTCCAGATCCTGCTGCGCCATACGATCGATGCTCAGATTGCCGGTGGTCTGCGGCTGTTTACCGTCACCCAGGCGCAGGGTCACGAACGGTTGTTCGGGCTGAATCTGAAAGCGGCTCTTCTCTTCGACCGGTTCGACCGCCTCGGTTTTCGGCGGGCTCGGCAGTTGGTCGGTGGTAACGCCGTAACGGCTCAGAATCGAGCTTTGAGGCAGATCGGCGCAGGCATTGGCCGAACCCAGCGCCAGTGCAACGAACCCGACATACCCCTTGAAACCTTTCACGTTTGAATCTCCTGTACTCAATGGCGGCTAGCTGTAGAACGTGTGCGCACGTGCTGGCTTTAGGCCGCACTTGCTGTTTTCGCAGGGATTTGAGTCAGGTCGTGGCCATCGAGTCACTTTTGAAACCGAGTTAGCGTTCTTCGCGAGCAGCCTCGCTCCCACAGGGGATTTGCAAACGACACAGATCCAGTGTGGGAGCGAGCCTGCTCGCGAAAGGGCCCTTACCAGCACCCCATCAACCTCAGGCGATCACAACACCGTCAGCACTCAGGCTATTAAGCGACACCCCGACCAGCGTCACCGAATCGTTGCCAAACGTCAGCACCGTGTCCTGCCCAACAGTGGCGGCATGGGCACGGAAGTCCTCCGCCGGCAACACACCCTGCACACCGAGAAACACCAGTTTATCGTTGGACGTGTAACCGACCACCCGGTCCTGCCCGAACGCGCCGTTGAACAGGAACGTATCCGCCCCGCCCCCCGACTCCATCAGGTCGTTACCGGCGCCGCCGACAAACACGTCATTGCCGGTACCACCAATCAGGTGATCGTTGCCATCCAGGCCGAACAACCAGTCGCCACCGGCATGTGCCTTCAGCGTGTCGGCGCCAGCGGTGCCTTTGACGCTGGACTCGTACGCGGTGACGTTACTGCCGACCTTCAAGCCGCTGGCCGTGACGCTGTGGGTCACATCGTCCTTGAACAGGCCCCAGAGAAACCCCGGCTCTTTGGTAATGATGCTACCGATGTCGCGGGTAATGCTGATCCCGCCGTTGGCATCGCGCACGTACAGATTGCCGGCGCCGTCGTTGGCGAAGTCGAAGTTCTTCACCGCGCTTTGCAGATCGAGGGTGTTGCTGCCCTGCCCGCCAAGAATGACGTTGTAGCCGCCACTGTCGCGGAAAGTGTCATTGCCGGCGCGGCCTTCCAGGTAATCGTTGCCGCTGCCGCCCTGGATCAAGTCGTTGGCGTCGCTGCCGATGATGAACGTGCTGCCCTTGTGGGTTTCGGCGTTACGGTTGAGGTCCTGCACCCAGGTGTTGGCCCGCGCCGGGTCCGAGAGGTTGGCGACGATGATCGTCGAGTCGCGACTGGTGAGGTCATAGAATTTTGAGTCGATCACCCGGTTCATGCCGTCGCCATACGCGGTCGGCAAGTGCGAGATCCAGGTGGGAATGTTGAGGATCGAGTACGGCAGCAGATTCCACGCGGTTGAGGCGTAGTGATCGTTGAAGCTGACGATGTTGTCGGTGGCCGATACTTTGGGCGCATCGTGCACGCCGACGGAAGCGCCGGTGAAGGTCGAACCGTCGAGGGCGCGGAACACCGGGTCGTTTTCGTAGCCGACGTTGAGCACTTTGTCGGTACTGCTTTGCGTTGGCGAGGCGTAGGCGATGTAGTTGGAGTCGGCAAAGAAACCGCCCCACTTGCCGCCGCTCAAGTCGGCCATGCTGTTGACCGCCAGGCCGCCGAGGCTGTGACCACTGACCAGCACGTCCTTGCCGCTGAGGCCGTTGGCCTTGGCAAACGCCACCACATCATTGAGCAGATTGCCGAACGCTTCGCCGACATAATTCTTGGCGTAATCCTTGGGACCGAAGGCGGCGAGCAGGTCGTTGATCACGTCGCCGATGGAGTCGAGGATCAGGTTTTCACGTGGGCCGCTGGTGCCACGAAAGGCAATGCCAAGCTCGGTGAGATGGCCCTGAGCGTCGTACTTGCCGAGGATTTCCACTTGCGCGGTGGTGTAACCGGCCTTCTCGCCGAAGAAAGTTCCCCGCGCGTCGGTCTTGCCGTCGTAGCCGAGTTGCGAAGCGGTGATGGGCGTCCAGCCGGCCTTTTTCACGGCGTCGAGGGCGAGTTTTTCCGAGTCGGGGTTCCACGGAATGCCGGGAATCACCCCTTGCGAATCGGTACCGCCGAGCAGCGCCGTGACCAGCGTGGCGGGCAGGCCAAGGCCGAAACCGTTGTGCTGATAACCGGCGGCAAAGCCGTTATCGAGGTTGTGGTAGGAATACAGCGTGATTGCCATGGCATCACTGAACAACGCCTTGGAATCGGCTGTGCCGAAGTTCTTGTAGTCATACACACCCATTGCTATTGCCTCTCTCTTGTTGGAATTGTTAGAGATAGCTCACAGCCAGGGCGCCCCACGGGGACGCCCCGGAGCATTTCGATACAACACTTCTTTAACGCGACCTTTGTAGGGGCTGCCGAAGGCTGCGATCTTTTGACTTGCTCCTAAAAGCAAGATCAAAAGATCGCAGGTCGCAGCCTCGTTTCACTCACTCGACAGCTCCTACAGGATTACTGTTTAGGCGAAAACGAACGCTGAGTCCGACAGGTTAGCCACTCCCACCCCGATCAGGGTCACGGCATAGTCGCCAATCTTCAGCACGGTATCGTTGCCGGTCTGCGCCGCGTGTTGCTTGTAGTCGTAGCCCTGCCCCGCGCCTTCAACGCCCATGAACACCAGTTTGTCGCTGCCCTGATAACCGTTGATGGCATCGAAACCGAACGCGCCGCTGAACAGGAAGGTGTTGTTGCCACCCACGGCAGTCATCACGTCGTTACCGGCGCCGCCGACGAAGGTCACATGGCCCTTGTCGCTGATCAGCTTGTCATCGCCACCGAGACCAAACAGCCAGTCACCATCGGCCGTGGCGTGCAGCGCATTGCCGTAGCCATCGCCGCTGAGCGAGTGGTTGTACTGGGTCAGCTCGTTGCCATTGGTCAAGCCCTTGGCCGTAACGCCCCAGGTGATTTCCTTGCTGCCCCACCACGAACCCGACTCCTTGCTCACCAGCGCGCCGATGTCGCGGGTCATGCTGATGCCACCGTAAGCGTCGCGCACGTAAAGCGTGCCGTCACCGTCGTTGGCGAAGCTGAAGTTCTGCAGCGGTTTCTGCAGTTCAAAGGTGTTGTGACCCTGGCCACCGAGCAGAATGTTGTAGCCGCCGTCATCACGGAAACGGTCATCGCCGCCCAGGCCTTCGAGGAAGTCGTTGCCCGCGCCGCCCTTGAGCCAGTCGTTGCTCTGGGTGCCGATAATGAAGGTGCTGCCGGTGTGCGGCTCACCGCTGCGCCCCAGATTCTCGACCCAGGTTTTGCCCCGGGACGCTTCTTCCAGATTGGAGACGATGATCGTCGAGTCTTTATGCGTCAGGTTGTAGAACTTCGAATCGATGACCCGATTCAAGCCATCGGCATAGCCCAGCGAGCTGTGGGCCGACCAGTTCAGCGGATTGACAATGCTGAACGGCACCAGGTTCTGCGCGGTGGACGCGTAGTTGTCGTTGAAGTTGACGATGTTGTCGGTGGTCGAATCGTGGGGTTTGTCGTGCTTGCCCATCGAGGCTGTGCTGAACGTGGTGCCATCGAGCACGCGGAACACCGGGTCGTTCTCGAAACCGATATTCAGCACGTTATTGCCGGTGCTGCTCTGGGTGGGCGAGGCGAAGGTGATGTAGTTGGCGTCCTTGAAGAAGCCGCCCCAGTTGCTCGCGCTCAATTCGGCAACGCTGTTGACGCCGAGCCCGCCGAGGCTGTGACCGCTGAGCAACACATCCTTGGCGGCGATGCCGTTGGCAATGGCGAATGCCGCGACAGCCTTGAGCAAATTGTCGAAGGCGTTTTTCGCGTAATTGCTCGCGTAATCCGAAGGCCCGATGGCGGCCAGCAGGTTGTTTTTCAGGTCGCCGAAGGTATCGCTGTAACCGAGCCCGCCGGTGCCACGAAAGGCCACGCCGATGCCGATCAGTTTGCCGGCGGCGTCGTATTTGCCGAGCACTTCCGCCTCGGCGCTGGTGAAGCCGTCCTTCTCGCCGAAGAACGTACCCTGCGGCCCGACTTTGCCCTGATAGCCCAGCGCCGTCGCCGTGAGCGGCGTCCAGGCGGTGGCCGGCAGCGGCTTGCCGGTCGGCGTGTAGGCATATAGCGTCAGCGCGATGGCGTCGCTGTACAACGCTTTGCCATCGGCATTTTTATAATCGAACAGTCCCATGTTGTGCTCTCTCTTCCTTCAGAAACCGGCAACTCTGTGCAGAGCTGCCGGTACGCTTTAGAACTGCCAGTCGAGGGTCAGACCCACACCGTGGTCCTTCTCGTTCGAGCCGATCAGGCCGTTGTAATCCAGGTTCACCCGCACATCGCGGTTGAGCGCCAGACCTGCCCGCACGCCGACCACCGCGGCGTCGCGATCCATCGACACGCCCTGCACGGTGAACGCGCTGTTGCCGTTGGCAAAGGCCAGATGGCTGTCAGCATCGACGTTGTTCAGGTTGTGCTGCCAGCCGAGGCTCGCGCCCAGTTCCAGCTGATGCTGATCCGACAAGGCGAACGAACGCTTGGCGCGCACGCCGAGGGTCGACAGCACCACATCGCGATTGTCCTCACCGCCCTTCAGCGCGGCGGCGTCACCCTTCTCGGTGAAGCTTTCGGTATTGAGGTGCACGTAGGACAGGTTGGCGAACGGTTCCAGATTCATCGGTTGCAGGCCCAGATCATAAGCGGCCTCGGTGAACACTTGAGTGGTGGCGGCATCGTGCTTGGTCTTTTGTTTACTGCTGACGTCCCCGAACTGCAGGTCACGTTTGACGTCGACACGGTGCCAGCTGTAGGCGCCGCCGACGGTCAGCCGCAGCGCATCGATCTGATGCCCCAGGTACGCACCCAAGTGGTAGCTGTCGACCGACGCCGACGAATGCGTGCCGCTGCCCATGCTCAACGAGCTGTCGCTATAACCGGTAACGAAACCCAGACGGGTATCTTCAGCGATCAAGCCATCAACACCGGCCAGCAGGCCGCCAATGGAGCTGTTGGAGTCGGCATTGTCATGCCCACCATCGCTCTTGCCCCACGACCCCAACACTTTGACCCAGGCGTTGCTGCGATCGTCAGTCGGTGCGCTGGCATTGAACAGATCACGCTCACGCAGACGCTCGCCGACGGCTTCACGCAGGTAACGGCTGTCGTTGATCAGCATCGTGCCAATGGCCGGATGGATTTCACCGGACAGTTGCTGGAACGCTTGCTGCGCCGACGCCGCATTCGGCGACAGCAACAGGGTTTCGAACAGCGCATTGCCAGCGCCCAGCCGTTCCGCCGCAGCGCCCACCGCGCGCTGGTTTGGCGTCAGACCGACGCTGGCGAACGAAGCCTCGTTACGCCCGACGGCCAACTGGATGCCATCGGCCGAGTACGCCAGCGTGCCACCGAGGAAGGCGTAATCCGGCAACACCTGACCGAAGCGCCCTTCAATGCCGCCGGCCGCTTGCAGGATGTTGTAGCGCGTGCCGAGCAGGCTTTGCACCTCGTTGGTGGTCAGCAGTGTCGGGCTGTTTTCCAGCGACATGCTCACCGTGGCGCCTTCGATGACCGCTTTACCCGTGGCGATGATCTGATCGCTGCTGGTCGGCGACAGCTCTACGGCGTAGGTCGAACCCGGTGCAAAGGTCACGTCACCGGCCACGTTCATTGTGCCGATGGAGTTACCCGGCGCCACCGTACCGCCGCTGTTGACCGACAGCGCGCCGATGTGGCCGTTGCCGCCGAGGATACCGCCGTCATTCACCGTCACCGCCGATTGCAGCGAACCGTTAATGGCCAGACGCCCCTGATTGACCAGGGTCGGGCCGCTGTAAGTGTTGTTGCCGGTCAGCACCAGCGTGCCGATACCTTGCTTGGTCAAACCGCCGTGGCCGGAAATGTCGTTGCGCCAGGTGTCGAGGCCGCAGGTGATGTCGGTGCACACGCGTTCGGTCGGTTTGCCCTGATCGATGATCGCGCCGATGCCCGGTAGATCGGCGACAAACTGGCCGGAACCGTACGCGCCGTCGATGCGGAATTCCGCCGGTATGTCTTGCTCAGTGACGAACATCGACGGGCCATCGATGCCCTTGCGCAGGTTGATCATGCCCCAGCCGTACAAGGCGTCGATGCCCGGTGCGCCGAGGTCGGTGGCGGTGGTGCGCAAGACCGTGGCGACTTGATCGCCGGTCATGTACGGGAAGCGTTCCATCAGCACCGCCATGGAACCGGCGACGTGCGGCGCGGCCATCGAGGTGCCGTTGTAGTTTTTGTAGCCGGTGGTGAGGTTGTCGGCGTTGGTGCCTTCGATGATCGAGCTGAAGATCTTCGTGCCTGGCGCCGAGACGCAGAAACTCGCGGTGTAACCGCAGCGCGAGGAGAACGTGCTCATGATGTACGGGTTGGCGCTGGCCAGGTCCGGGTTCTTCTGCAACGCGGCGACGGTGATCCAGTTCGGCGCGATGTCCGGAACGAAATAGCCGAGGCCGGCGATGGCGTCCGGGTTGTTGAGGTTGTAGTCGTTGCCGGCGGCGAAGATCGTCACGATGCCGCTGCGCGCGGCGGCAATCGCGCCATCGTAGGCGCCACCAGGCTTGGTGCCGAGCAGCGTGCGGATCTCGTTGAACTGCAACTGCGCGTCATTGACGGTGAAATGCGGGTACGCCGGATCGCGGCCGCCGAGGTCGAAACGGTCAGTGATGCCGATGCCCCAACTGTTGTTGATGATCCGCGCGCCGCTGGCGATCAGTGCATCCCAACCGGCCTTGTACACCGCGCCGTCGTTGCCGCGAACGATGCCGTCTTCCGGACCAGGGTCACCGTTGTCGGCGCTGATGATCTGCGCACCGAACGCCACACCGTGCATCGGTCCGCCGTCGCGACTGCCGGCGGCGATACCGCCGACGTGGGTGCCGTGGGCGCCGAGTTTGCCGTCGGAGCCGACCGAGGGCGAACCGTCATAGCGGAACGCATCGCCGGCTTTGACCGGGATATACGGATCGGTATATTCGCGAATTCCGCTGGTGACCAGGGTGACGACTTTATTGCTGCCGGAAAACTCCGGGTGCGCGGCGTACACCGGCTGGTCGAAGATCCCCAGTTTCACGCCTTTACCGGTATAGCCGGCGGCGTAAGCATGATCGGCACCGATCGCGCCCAGACCCCAATCGGCCTGAAACTCGGCACTGCGCCAACTCGACGGATCGCCCGTGCGACCGCTCTCCACGTACGGCGCAGCGTGTGCCGTGCCGATTGCACAGAGTACGGCGAGCGTGAGGGATTTCAGGGCAAAGCGGCCACCCGTTTGCGCGGGGGTTTTATTGTTATTCATCCAGCGACCTTCCTTAGTGTTGTTGCGAAAAATCCGTCTCTCCGCGTGGGAACGATCAGCGTGGGTTAGAACTGCCAGTTCAGGCTCAGGCCGACACCATGACTTTTCTCGCGATTGGCCAGTTGTCCGTTGTAATCAAGGTTGACGCGCACGTCCTTGCTCAACGCCAGGCTGGCCTGCACGCCAACCAGCGCAGCATCACGCACCAGCGCTGAACTCTCCACCGCGTACGGCGTGCCGCCGCTGGCAAAGCGCAAATGCTGCTCGGAATCGATGTCGCTGAGGCTGTGCTGCCAGCCGAGGTGGCCGCTGACATCCAGTGCCTGCCGGGTCGACAGATTGAACGTCTTCACCGCCCGCACGCCGAGGGTGCTCAGCACCGCGTCACGTTGATCACCCGAACTTTTCAGCGCCGCGGCGTCGCCCTTCTCGGTGAAACCTTCAGTGTCCAGATGCACGTAAGCCAGGTTGGCGAACGGCTCCAGCGCCAGTGGTTGCAGGTGCAGGCGATAAGCCGCTTCGCCGAATACTTGCGTGGTGGTGGCATCGACCTTGGTTTTCTGTTTGGCACTGAGGTCGCTGTATTGCAGATCGCGTTTCACATCGGCGCGATGCCAGCTGTATGCCGCGCCGGTGCTCAAGCGCCACGCGCCGATTTCACGGCCGGCGTACGCGCCTAAGTGATAGCTGTCGACCTTGGCCGACGAATGCGTGCCCGAGCCCATGCTCAACGAACTGTCGCTGTAACCAGTGACCAGACCGATGCGGGTCTGCTCGTCCAGCGCGCCATCGACACCGGCCAGCAGACCGCCAATCGACGTGCTATAGCCCGCTGTGTCGTGGCTCGAATCGGTCGTGCCCCAAGCGCCGAGGGCTTTGATCCAGCCATTGCTTTGCGCAGCATTGTTATCGCGCAAACGCTCGCCCACTGCATCACGCAACTGGCGGCTGTCGTTGATCAGCATCGTGCCCAGCGCTGGATGGATTTCGCCGCTCAGTTGCTGGAACGCCTGTTGCGCAGACGCGGCATTTTCCGAGAGCAGCAGGCTTTCATACACCGAGTTGCCTGCGCCCAGACTTTCCGCAGCCGTCGCCACCGCGCGCTGATTCGGGGTCAGGCCAACACTGGCAAAAGAGGTCGCGTTGCGCTCGATACTCAGTTCAATGGTGGTGACGCCGTAATCGAGGACGCCGCCGATGAACAGATAGTTCGGTTGAACACTGCCAAACTGGCCCCATATTCCGCTCTTCGCCTCCAGGATGACGTAACGATTACCGAGCAGGCTTCTCGCTTCGACGGCACTGAGCAGGGTTGGACTGTTTTCCAGCGACACGCTGACCGCACCCAGACCGGGGGCAGCCATGCCTTCGGCAACGATTCGGTCGCTGCTCGTTGGCGACACCTCAACCTCGTAAGTCGAAAGATCCCCCATAAGGACGTCACGCATCACGCTGAGCGTGCCGATGGAGTGGCCGGGCGCAACGCGGCCGGTGCGGTTGAGGATCAATCCGCCGACCACACCAGTACCACTAAGAGTACCGCCGTCATTGACTGTCACCGTCGAAGTCAATGTACCGTCGACGCTCAGCAGACCGCCGTTGACCATGGTCTCGCCACTGAACGTATTGTTCCCGGTGAGATACAGACTCCCTGCCCCGGACTTGATCAGGCGACCCTGAAGTATCTTGTTCTCCCATGCGGCGTCGCGGGCCATGCCCACCGCATAATCCGTCTTGTCCTGCTGGCTGGCATTCTCCGGAAGCCCGTTGTACCAAGCCTTGTTGAAGAATGTTTTCTCCCACGCATAGTGCTCGGCGAGTGCTTCATCTTCGCGGGCTTTGCCTGCCTTGTCGGAAATGTCATTGCTCCAGACGTCACTCTGTCCGGCCGCCAGATTGGCATTGAACACCCCCATCAACTGCCCCGGCCCCCGCATCGCCCGGTCCAGGTTGATGACACCCCAGCCGACCTGTTCATTCGGCACTTGCGTCACCGAACCATCCAGTTGCGTGGCGGTGGTCAGCAGCACTTGCAGGGCTTGCTGATTGGTCATGTACGGGAAACGCTCCATGACCAGCGCCAATGCGCCGGTCGCATGGGGTGCCGCCATCGAGGTACCGGACTTGATCCCGTAGCCGCCGCCGGGAACGGTGCTGTCGATCTTCGCGCCCGGCGTGGTGATGCACCAGTATTTGGCGATGCCGCACTGGTTGTACTTCTGCTGATTGTTCTGATCGAGCCCGGAGACCGCCAGCCAGTGGCCTTCGAGATCCGGCTGAAAATACGGCAGTGCCGCACGCACGCTGGCATTCGGGTAGCCGCTGTTGCCGGCGCTGAACACGTTGATCACCCCGCGCCGCGAGACATCGGCCGCCGCGTCAAGCCAGGTGCCCTGGTTGTAGTGCTGGGCGTAGGCCTTCTGCACATCCGCGAGGGTGCGGTAACTGACATCTGGCGGCTGGCTACCCCAACTGTTGTTGATCGCGCGCACGCCGGCATCGGCCAGCGCGTCGTACACCGCTTTGAAATACCGCGGATCGGGATTGGGGCCGAACAGGAAGCTGTCGTTCTTGTTGGTGTTGCCGACGTAGATCTGCGCGTTGTACGCCACGCCGTGCATGCCGCTGCCATCGCGCGAGGCGCCCATGGTGCCGACGACGTGGGTGCCGTGGGAGTCGTTGTTGGGATTGAGGGTGCCGTCGACGTTGAACGGCGAGCCATCGACGTAGCTGCCAGTGGCCGTCACCGGGTGATAGCGGTCACTGGCGAACTCTGGGTGAGTTGTGTCAAAGCCGGAATCGAGGGCGCCGATTTTTACCCCCTTGCCACTAAATCCTGCCGCGTAGGCTTTGTCGGCCTGCATCCGCTCAAGGCCCCAGTCACGGAGGAATTCGGCAGTGCGCCAACTGGCCGGATCGCCAGGTTTTCCAGGTTCCAGGTATTGCGCCTGAGCGGGGTTTGCGGAAATCGTAAGCAGCAAGGTGCCGAGCGAAATAGGTTTGATACGTCCGTCCATGTTCACCATTCACTTTTATTGTTTTATGCAGGTTCTTTTGCGGTGTTGCCTGTTCCCCTCACCCCAACCCTCTCCCCGAGGGAGAGGGAGCCGACCGAGGTGTCTTGCGTCATTCATCGACCTGAAAACCTGGGTCGATTGTGGATTAGGTAAAGCACATCCCCTCACCCCAGCCCTCTCCCCGAGGGAGAGGGAGCTGACCGAGGTGTCTCGCGTCATACATCGACCTGAAAACCCCGGTCGATTATGGATTCGGTGCCGCTCGATCAGGTCGGCGTACTTCTAAAATATCCCCCGATCGGTCCCCTCTCCCTCTGGGAGAGGGTTAGGGTGAGGGCTGGTGAGCGACCACAAAAGCCTCATCCACCCGCGCCAGATCCTGCTCGTTCAAGGTCCCGGCGTAGTAATGCAACTTGGTCCACGCCATCAAATAGTCATACCGAGCCTGCGCCAGATCACGGCGCGTGGTGAACAGTTGCTGCTCGGCGTTCAACGCGTCGAGGTTGGTGCGTTCGCCACCGAGAATGCTCTGTTTGGTCGACACCACCAGCGCTTCCGCCGAGCTCAACGCTTTCTGATAAGCGCGCAGTTTGCTTACCCCGGACAAACACGCACTGAACTGACGACGCAGTTCGATCAGCGTCTCGCGTGTCTTGCCATCAAGCTCGTACTCCGCCTGTTCCATGGTGCGGCTGGCCTGACGCGTCGACGCCGACACCCCGCCCCCGGCATACAACGGCACGCTGACTTCGAAACCAATGGTGTTGGTTTCGTAGCGCTGGTTGTAGGTATTGCCGCTTTCTGATTCGTTCTGGCGCATCGAGGCATAGGCATTGATTTTCGGCAGATGCCCGGCGCGATTGCGTTCCACTTCATAACGCGCAACTTCCACGGCCTGGCGCTGCGAGGCCAGATTCGGGTTATTGCTCACCGCCATTTCGTGCCAGGTGTCGTAATTGGCTGGCATCAGCGCGAAGGTCTGGAAGTTTTGCCCCAGCGGCGCCAGATCGCCGATATCCACCGCCGGCACGCCCACCAGTGCGCCCAGTTCACGCAGCGCCGCGTCTTGTTCATTGCGCGCTTCGATCTCTTCAGCGGTCGCCAGTTCATAGCGCGACTCAGCCTCGAGAATGTCGGTGCGCGTGCCCTCGCCTTGCTTGAACATGTGCTCGTTCTGCTGGAACTGCTGCTCGTAGGCCTTCTTCTTCGCCTGGGCGATATCGATCTGATCCTGCGCGAACAGTGCCTTGGTGTAGTTATCCAGCACGCGGACCAACAGTTCCTGGCTCTTGCCGCGAAAGTTTTCGTCGGCGAACAACGACTGCGCGACACCTTTGCGATACGCGGCATACGCCTCGTAATCGAGCAGCGGTTGCTGCAGGGTCAGTGCCGAGCCGTAACTGCTGTAGTTGCGGTCATCGGTACGATTACGCGCGCGCTCATCCAGCGAGGTGGCTTTCGAGGAGTTACGGCCCTTGTTGTAGGTGTAACCGATGCGCGGCAGCAGGCCGGCACGGCCAATGGCGCGGTTTTCAAGGCCGGCATCACGCTCCTTGATCGCCCCGAGGAACACCGGGTCATTGCGCAACGCCTGTTCGTAGATCTCGAACGGCCCCATCGCCGCCACTGCTGAGTGACTCGCGAGCAGCATCATTGCCGCCGCGAGCATGGAAAGCTTATTCATACAGCCGAACATCCTTATTCCTCGGTCAACGCGGAGCCGGCCCGGTCGAGCAGCGGTTTGAACAGATAGTTGAGGAGTGAACGTTCGCCGGTGCGCACGAACATTTCTGCCGGCATGCCGGGCTTGATCACCAGACCGTTGAGTTTTTCCATGGCCTGATCGCTGACGCTGCTGCGCAGGACGTAGTACGGCACGCCGGTTTTCTCGTCGACCATCTGGTCGGCGGAAATAAGACTGACTTCACCCGGTACACGCGGGGTTTTGCTCTGGTTGAACGCGGTAAACAGAATGTCCACCGGCAAATGCGTGCCGACCTTGTCGATCAGGTTGATCGGCAAGTGCCCTTCCACTTCCAGCGTGGTGCCTTGCGGAACGATCTCCAGCAAGGTTTCACCCTGACGCACCACGGCACCTTCGGTGTGCACGCCGAGGTTGACCGCGACGCCGTCGGCGGTGGCGATGATTTCGCTGTGCTGCAGGTCGAAACCGGCGGAAGTCAGTTGTTCCGACAGGGTCACGCTTTTCAGCTGCGCGTCGGCCAGTTGCGTGCGGACTTCCTTCTGGTATTCCTCGGCGTGCTGTTGCAGCTTCAGCCGCGACTCGAGGATGCCCTGTTCCACGCGGCCGCTTTCACCGGTGTTTTCCGCCAGTTGCTGCTGCACTTGCGACAGTTGACGCTGGTACTCCATCAAGCGGTTGCGCGGGATGTAGCCGTTGTCCGCCAGCGGTTGCAGGTTGCTCAGCTGTTGTTGCAGCGAGTCGGCCTGGGCATTCAGATCGGTACGGGCGCGGCGCATGCCGGCCAGTTGCGCGGTGGCGCCTTCGATGCTCGCACGCAGTCCGGCCTGCTCGCGGTAGTAGGCCTCGCGACGGCTGCTGAACAGTTGCCGCTGACCTTCCAGCACCAGTGCCAGACGCGGATCCGGATCATTGCTCAGCTCGGCGGGAAAGGTCACTTGCTTGAGGTTGTCGCGCTCGGCCTGCCAACGCGCGAGACTGGCCCAGGCCATGCGGTACTGCGCCTGCAGCGACTGCACGTCAGCGGCGACTTGCGTCTGATCGAGGCGGAACAACGGCTGACCCTGCTTCACGATTTCGCCTTCGCGCACCAGAATCCGGCTGACCACGCCGCTGCTCATCGACTGCACGGCTTTGCGCTTGCCCGAGACCACAACCGTGCCTTGCACCGGAATGCCTTGATCCAGCGGCGCCAACGCCGCCCAAGTGAAGAAACTGCCAGCGCCGACGATCGCCAGAATCCAGCCCATGCGCGCGAAGAACTTTGCATCGCGTTCCGGGCGCTCGGTAATGTAGGCGTGTTCCATGCTCGCTTCGTTTTCAGTGTTCATGCTTGCGCTGCTCATACACCCGAATTCCTTGTCGAGGGCTGATACTGGCGACTCATGCTGAGCCCGCCCGGTGCCTGTGCAGCTTTTTCCCGTTGTTGTTCTTGCTGGCCGGAAAGTGCCTTGAGCACGTCCTGACTCGGGCCGAAGGCTTGCAGACGCCCGTCATTGAGGACCAGTAACTTGTCCGCTTGGGCCAGCACCGAAGAGCGATGCGTCACCAGCACCACCGTGGTGCCTTGCGCTTTAAGCGCGGCAATGGCGCTGGCCAGTGCCGCTTCACCGACGGTGTCGAGGTTGGAATTCGGTTCATCCAGCACCACCAGGCTCGGCGTGCCGTACATCGAACGCGCCAGTGCCACACGCTGCTTCTGGCCGCCGGACAAGCCACTGCCGTCCTCGCCCAGTTGCGTGTCGTAACCTTGCGGCAGACGCAGGATCATTTCGTGCACGCCAGCCTGTTGCGCGGCGGCGACGACTTTCTGTGGATCAGCCTCGCTGAAACGGGCGATGTTTTCGGCGATGCTGCCGCTGAACAGTTCGATGTCTTGCGGCAGATAACCGATGTAGGGGCCGAGTTGGTCGCGGTTCCAGCGATGAATATCCGCGCCATCGAGGCGCACGGTGCCGCCGAGGGTTGGCCAGACACCGACCAGCACACGGGCCAGCGTCGATTTGCCGGACCCGGATGCACCGAGCACGCCCAGTACTTCGCCGGCATTCAGATTGAAATTGACCATTTGCAACGTAGCCGTGCGTTGCCCCGGTGGGCCGGCGCTGACCTGTTCGAAAGTAATCTGGCCTTTTGGCGCCGGCAGCGCCATGGCGTCGTCACTCGGCGGGAACGCTTGCAGCAGCGCATCGAGACGACGGTAAGCCAGCTTCGCCCCGCTCCACTGCTTCCACACGGCAATCAACTGATCGATCGGGCTCAGTACACGACCCATCAAGATCGAACCGGCGATCATCATCCCGGCGGTCATGTCACCCTTGATCACCAGCAATGCGCCCAGGCCCAAGACCAGCGATTGCAGGCACAGGCGCAGGGTTTTACTCACAGAGCTGATCACCGCACCGGTGTCGCTGGCCTGATTCTGCAGACCGAGGAAGCGCGAGTGCACCTGGAACCAGCGCTTGCGCAGGGAACCGAGCATGCCCATCGCCTGAATGGTTTCGGCGTTGTGCAAATGGCTGGTGGCCAACTGGCTGGACTTCTGCGAATAACCGGCAGCTTCGCCCAGTGGCTTTTTGGTCATGTATTCGTTGAGGCAGGCCAGCCCGATCAGCAACAGTGCGCCTGCGGTGGCGAGCACGCCGAGCCAGACGTTGAACAGGTAAATCACGAACAGATAGACCGGGAACCACGGCGCATCGAAAAACGCGAACAGCGCCGGCCCGGTAACGAATTGACGAATGTGCGTGAGGTCGCCCAGCGACTGCCCGGCGTTGCCCTCGCCCTTGAACAGGTTGCGTTCGAACGCCGCTTGATAAACACGCAGGTTGAAGCGGCGCTCCAACTGGCTGCCGATGCGAATCACGATAAAGCTGCGGATCACTTCCAGCATGCCGATGAAGGCAAAGAAGCCGACGACCATCAACGACAGCATCGCCAGGGTCGTTTCGTTCTGCGACGACAGCACCCGGTCATAGACCTGGAGCATATAGATGGAGGGCACCAGCATCAGCACGTTAATCAGCGCGGTAAAGCAACCGACGCTGATCAGGATACTTTTATAGTCACCCAATGCCTTGATTAAGGGAGCGGTGGCTGGGGCCTTCGCCATCTTCATTGATTATTCCTGGAAAATATTTCCCGCCATTCATTGGCAAGATTCGAATTAATGATCCGTGCAACGTCGGAACTTGCTTTTTTCGTCTACCGCTTACACTTTCATAACAACTTGCGCGATTAACTGCGGTGCAGTTGCCATTCAGCGTTTCTTATAACCATTGCGTGGCGCTTTATATTAAAACCTTGTCGCCGTTTAAAAAATCAAGGCTATTGCGCTGCGCGCTCAAGCGTAATCACCAGACCCGATTTCAAAGTCGCCAGATAAAGCCCGTCACGTTGTCGGCTGAAAAACTGGATTCTTGAGCCTTCCTTACCGGTAATCGAGAGACCGTCAGGATCGGGAAACCAGCCGATCGGGGTTTCTTCCAGCCAGGCCTTCAGGCAGTCGGCGCCTTTGCCCAAGGTTTTGTTGGCTGCCAATTCCACGAGGCACGTATTCGAAGGCTTGTCCTGTTGCTTTAGCGCTTCTCGATCATCATCCCGGGTAGACAATGTCGCTTGCCACTGTCCGGCAAACACCGAGGGTTCTTCGAGTCTGAGGCTGCTTGCCATGCTGGTTTCTCCTGAAATCATGATGAGCGCCGCCGAAAGCCACGCCGCTACCTTGTAGGTAAAAGCTTTACTGATCATGGGAATATTCGCTCCGGCGTGTAGCCTTGCTTACCTGTTAATACGATGCAAGCAAAGAAAGCGGCGCATCACGCGCCGCTTTCCATTTCTACATCACGCCACGATGTCGCTGGTCGCTGCCTGGCCAACGGTGCTGACCTGGAAGTCGGCCACGCCGTGCCCGGAGAAGTCCACCGAGAGCAGGCTGTTGCCGCCCGACGACGTCAGGACCGCGTCACCGGCAGCACCGGTGAAGCTGCTGACGAAGTGCAGGCCGGCACCGTTGGTGATGCCAGTCAGGTCGATTTTGTCCAGACCGCTGACGAAATCGAGGATCTGATCGATCGTACCTGGCTTGGAATCGGAACTGGCCGCGAACACAAAGGTGTCCGAACCAGCACCGCCCCACAACTTGTCAGCACCACCAGCGCCGTAGAGGATGTCGTTGCCGGCACCACCCTTGAGCTCGTTGGCCACGCTGTTGCCGATCAGCAGATCGTTACCCGAGCCGCCAATGGCGTTCTCGATGATCGCGCCCTTGGCTATGGACACGTTGCCTACCATGCCGCCAACGTCGGAGAACGAGGCGTCATTGAGGTTGATCTTCTGGTTCTGGGTGAAACCCGAGAAGTCCAGAGTATCTTTGCCGCCCGCGTCCCACACCGAGAACACCACTTTGTCACTCGACGACGAAGCGCTGAGGAAATCGCGGCCAGTGTTGGAGTTGAAGCCGTAGGTGGTGTCACCGGTACGGGTGGTCAGGTTGGCACCGTAGAGCTTCTGGATGGCAGCGATATCGTCCATCAGCGGGCCGGACGAATACGCTTCGACACCGCCCTTGCTGAAGTTCTGATTGGTGTTGCTTTCGCTCCAGTAGCTCATGACGCTGTAGCCGCGGGTGTCCTGCCCGTAGGACGCGTCGTTGTAGGTCGGGTTGCCATTACCGGCGTTGTAGTCCCCAGGGTGAGCGAGACCCAGGCTGTGACCAATTTCGTGAGTCAGGGTCTGACGACCGTAGTTGTTCAGATCCGGATTCTTGTTCTGCGTGTAGCCACTGTTGATCAGGTACCACGAGGTGCCGTCATAACCGGCGCCAGTGCCTGGCAGATAAGCGAACGCTGCAGCGCCATCCTGGCCACCGCTGTAGTTACCGAAGGTCATGTGGCCGTCACCGCCCGAGGCTTTCTCGGTGAAGGTCACATTGGCCACGTCAGCCCAGGATTGCATGGCGAGCTTGGCCTGGGCTTGTTGTTGTGCACTGAACTGACTGAACCCGGTGATCCCGTGCTTGTACATCGTGCTGGACGATGCCGAAGTCAGGAACGTATAGGTGAGTTCGATCTTGCCGCTGCCGTCCTTGTCCTGGTAGGCAGCACCGTCGCGCAGCAACTGGGTGGCGGCCTGGTCGACGGAGTAGGAGGGTTTGCCATTGACCGTGAGGTTGCCGCCACGGTCGTACTGATGGCTGAAGCTATTGATCTGGTTATACGCCGAGCTGAAGGCTGACAGCTGGAAAGCCTGTTCGGCAGTATCAATAGCATTCGCTTTAACTTTCGACATAAACACACTTCCTTGTTTAGCAATGGAACAGTTTTTGTCCGACAGGACGATCTCTGGCGAGGTCGTCCTATCACTCGCCCAATGAAGGCGTAAGAAACCTGACACAATTTGAAATCTGCCGTAAAGGATTTTTTTGGGATCAAATCGGACTGTTTCGGGAAACTGCCGTAAACAAAGCGTGCGGAGGTGAAAGAATGTTTTAGTTGCGGAGCTTTTGCCTAATTGTCTGACGATTTTCTATTTAAATATTAAATATGGGTAAGTTGTTTTTTGTTAGGCGCGTCTCACTTTCCTGCACTTTATTAGTGCGATGCCAGTGTATTGATATCAACCAAATGGCTCACCCAAACTGTAGGAGCTGACGAGTGAAACGAGGCTGCGATCTTTTGACTTTACCTTTCAAAAGCAAGATCAAAAGATCGCAGCCTGCGGCAGCGCCTACAGGGGAAAAGCGGATCAGCTACCGGTGCGTATCTTGTTCCACACGCGAGTGCGGATCCGGTCGATATTCAACGGCATCGCCTCCAGCGCAAACAATTTGCCCATCATCTCCGGGCTCGGATACACCTTGGTGTCGTTCTTGATGGCCGGGTCGATCAGGCTGTCCGCCTGCTCATTGCCATTGGCGTAATGCACGTAGTTGCTGATGCCGGCCATCACGTCCGGGCGGAGCAGGTAGTTCATGAACGCATAACCAGCCTTCTCGTCCGGCGCGTCGGCGGGCATGGCGACCATGTCGAACCAGATCGCTGCGCCCTCCTTGGGAATCGCGTAGCCGATGTCGACGCCATTCTTCGCTTCTTTGGCGCGGTTCTCGGCTTGCAGGATGTCACCGGAGAAGCCGACCGCCACGCAGATGTCGCCGTTGGCCAGATCGCTGGTGTATTTCGAGGAATGGAAGTAGCTGACATACGGCCGCACTTTCATCAGCAGCGCTTCGGCTTTCTTATAGTCCTCGGGATTCTTGCTGTGGTGCGGCAGGCCCAGGTAGTTGAGCGCCGCGGGCAGCAATTCCGGGCCGTTGTCGAGGATCGCCACGCCGCACTTCTGCAGCTTTTCCATGTACTCGGGCTTGAAGATCAGATCCCAGGAGTCCACCGGTGCGTTGTCGCCCAGCACCGCTTTGACTTTGGCGATGTTGTAGCCGATGCCGGTGCTGCCCCACAGGTAGGGAAAGCCGTGTTCGTTGTTCGGGTCATTGGTTTGCAGGGCTTTGAGCAGCACCGGATTGAGATTCTTCCAGTTCGGCAACTGGCTCTTGTCGAGTTTCTTCAGCGCCCCACCCTGAATCTGCCGAGCCATGAAGTGGTTGGACGGAAACACCACGTCGTAACCGGATTTGCCGGTCATCAACTTGCCGTCGAGGGTTTCGTTGCTGTCGTAGACGTCATAAGTGACACCCACGCCGGTCTCTTTTTCGAAGTTCTTGGTGGTGTCCGGCGCGATGTAGTCGGACCAGTTGTAAACCTTGACCGTTTCCGCTGCCTGAGCAAGGGAAACGGCGAGCATCAGCGGTGCCAGAGCGAGGGTCTTGCGGATCATGGATCGATTCCTGTGTGGGTTTTCTTTTTTGTTGGCAGGCAATCAAAAGGATCAAACAATCAGAAAATCAGCACGTAGCTCTTGCGCACGGTTTCCTGGATATCCCAGATACCGAGCGTGTTGGCCGGCAACATCAGTGCGTCGCCACCTTGTATGTGCAGGGTTTCGCCGCCACCGTCAGGGGTGAACGTGCAACGCCCGGAAATGAAATGGCAGAACTCTTGCGCGGTGATCTGCCGGCGCCAGCGCCCGGGCGTGCATTCCCAGACGCCGGTCTCGACGCCGTCATCGCGCTCGACGCTGGTGGTCGAGGCGATCGCCACCGGTTCGCCGAGGGGTACGGCCACCGGGTTGGATTCATCGAGTGTCAGGGTTGCAGTGTTTTTGAACTGGGTAATGCTCATGGTCTGACCTGTCTTTGGGCTTTCTTGAATTAATTCGACGCTCAATGCATGAAACCTTCCATGAAGCCCGCGACCTGGCTGGCGAGTTTGCGCCGCCATGGCGCGGTCGCCGGGTTGGCCAAGGTCTGGTCTTCGTGGACGAAACTTTTGATGATCGCGTTGTAGCCGAGCCAGCGGCACGGCTCTGGCTCCCAGGCCCGCAGTGCGTGAATCCCGCCGTCGGGTAGCACCCACGGCTGCTGAGTCAATTCGGTATCGCGCTCAAGAATCAGATCGGCCAGCGTACGCCCGCCGAGATTGCTGGCACCGACGCCCTCCCCGCCATAACCGCCGGACAGCGCGATGCCATTGGCGCGATCGCAGAGCATGTGCGGTTTGAAGTGCCGGGACATGCCGAGGTTGCCGCCCCAGGCGTGGGTGATCTGCACGTTTTTCATTTGCGGGAACAGTTCGCCGAACAGATAGCGGCGCAGCTCAACCTCATCGCGGGTCAGATCGAAGTTATGCCGCAACTTGCCGGCAAACTGATAACCACCACGGGCGCCAAAGATCAGGCGGTTATCCGCGCTGCGCTGGCCGTAAGTGACTTGGCGGCTGAATTCGCTGAAGGCTTGGCCGCGATTGAGGCCGATTTCCTCCCAGGTTGCCGCCGACAACGGTTCAGTGGCGACAATCAGACTTTGCACCGGCAACTGATAACGGCCCAGCGGCGGCAACGTCACCGAATAACCTTCGACGGCCGGCACGATCCAGCGACTGCGCACGCTGGCTTTCGCCGTGCGCAAACTGCCCGACTGCCAATGGGTGACCGGGCTGTTTTCGTAGATCTTCACGCCCATGTTCTGCACGGTGCGCGCCAGGCCGCGAACCAGTTTCGCCGGGTGGATGGTCGCCACGTGTGGCGCGTAAATCCCGCCATAGGGTTTGGCCACACGGATCTGCTGGGCCAGTTGTTCGGGGCTGAGCCAGCGGTAATCGTCGTCGGTCAGGCCCTGGGCATGTAGTTTGGCCAGATACTCACGCAGCGTGGCTTCCTGCTCCGGATAGCGCGCCGCGCAATACAGCACGCCACCCTTGCGGTAATCGCAGTCGATGCCTTCGCGTTCGAGAACAATTTCCACTTCATCGGGAATGCTGTGCAGCAGATCGAATGACGCGCGGCGCTGCTCTGGCGACAACCCGGCCAGCAAGCGATCCTCGCCGAGCAGGTTGCCCATCAGCCAGCCACCATTGCGACCGGAGGCACCGAAACCGGCGGTTTGTGCTTCGACAATCGCAATGTCGAGGCCCGGCGCGAGTTTCTTCAGGTAGTACGCCGTCCACAGGCCGGTGTAGCCGGCGCCGATGATCGCCACGTCGACGTCCAGATCTCGCTCAAGCTCGGGCCGCGCGGTCAGCGGCTCATCGAGTTGATCCATCCACAAACTGATAGTGCGCCACGCCGGCATGCAAGACTCCGCCACTGAAAACCTTCGATGGCGTCGATCCTAGTGGCTGTGCTCAGTTGCTGTCTTGCGCGCGTGTCCGCAAAGAAATTTGTTTAACGTAAGCCTTCGGAGACTGGCCGGTGTGCTGGCGGAAACAGCTGTAAAACGCCGACAACGAATTGAAACCGGCAGCGAAAGCCAGTTCATCGATACGCACCGGCGGTGTGGCGTTATCCAGCGCACGCAGCAAATGCTGCAGGCGCGCCTGATTGACGTAGCGATAGAAGCTTTGCCCAAGCACCTGATTGAGCAGGTAGGAAATCTGATTGCGGCTGTAACCGCACTCCTTCGCCACCCGCTGCAAGTCGAGTTCAGGATCGAGATACGGCTGCTGCTTTTCAAAGTACTGTTGCAGGTCTTCAGCCATGAAACTCAATTGACGCGGCGACAAGCCCAGGCGACTGACCGCCGGGCGCTGACTTGCCGAGTTTGTGCCGTGAGTTTGCGTGCGCACCAGCGAAGCGTATTCGTTGACGCGCCAGATCAGCCCGTCCTTGACCGTGATCGCCTCGCTGGAGCGGAACGACACCAGGCCGTCGCCGCCGCGCAAGGTCACTTCGTATTGGATGAATGCGGTGTTGCCGTCGACGCGAATGCGGTCGCAATGCTCGAGCAGTTCGTCGGATTCACGCGGCATGCTGACGCGTACGTACTCGCGCAACTCATCAAGGCCGAGCACGCGATTCTGGAAGAAATCGTTGTACTGGATGTCCGGGTGATACAGCGCCATGACGCTGTCGAGGTCACGGTGCTTCCAGCTCAGGTGATAGCGCATGACCGCGGCCGCCGTGGCCTGGGTCTGTTCTGGGCCGTCGTCGTCGGCGTGCATAAAGGGCTCGGCGCAAAAGAATCGAGCTTGCCGAAGTTCGGCGCGAGCTTCAATGACTAATCCGTAGTGGCCATTTGGCGACGATTGCGTAGGCCGTGACTTACATCAAAAAATGCGAAGCAATCGCAAAATGAACTGAAAAATCTCACAGGAATTTCACATGCAGATGCTACTTTTAATGTCAGTCACCGGTTGAGCCAATGAAGGCTCTTCCCACCTAACATGAGCAAACGGAAGCGCTCGATGAAGAAGGCGGGCAACACATGAATAAAGGGTCAAGCAAAGTCACGTTTCCCAATGCATGCCAGCTGATGCGCTGGCATTTTCATCCCATGGGTTTTGAGGCGACGATGGACGCGCCGGGCAGCATGATCGCCCGTCTGTTTGATCGTGCCAGCGGCGAAACCATGATCGCCATCGCTGGCATCCCGTGTGCGACGGTGATGAATGCAGCAGATGTCGAACGAATTATCGAGGCTGTGGAGGATGAACTGGAAGCCTTCGTACCTCCGGAGTCTCTCAGAAGCTACGCATAAGCTTTTGATTTAAAACAAAAAGCCCACATCTCTGTGGGCTTTTTTGTGCCTATGCGGTTTGTTTGGTAACACGGTGATCAACGAAGAACGGCTTGCCCTTGGCCACCCGGTCAGACGCCCGGGGCATGTTCACCGCTTGCGCTTCCTGCGGTTCGACGTACCAGTAGCAATGGCTGACCGCCCGTGTAATACCGACATAGGCCAGGCGCAGGATTTCGTCTTTTTGCGCAGTGTCGTACGGTTCGCTGTCGCCCGACTTCCCCAAACCTGCCATGCGATAGACCTGGTTCTTGTAGGGCGAACTGGTCAGGTGCTGGCAATCGCCGAGCAGAAACACCGCGTCGGCCTGCAAGCCTTTGGCGCTGTGGTAGGTCAGCTGCTTGAGACGCCGCGCTTCGTACGGCAAGCTCGAATCAACATTAACCACTGACTGAATATGCTCTTCAATCAATAACTTATCGCTGCTTTTTCGATAAAGCATCAAGATCGAATGACCTTGGCGGTAGTGCTCGGCGAGGCGCTGCCCCAATGCCTGATCATCGCGTTCCAGCACATTGACTGGCTGCAACGGCTTGGGCGCACCGCTGGCCTTGGCTTTTTTGCCGGGGATCGCTGGCGCCGCGCGGACGATGTGTTCAGCGGCATCGATGATGTGCTGGTGACTGCGATAGTTGTCACTGAGCATCACCCGCGTGGTGCTCGGCGACGGGAACTCCTTGTCGAATGCCATGAAGTAACTCGGCGAACTGCCACGCCAGCCGTAAATCGACTGCCAGTCATCGCCGACGCACAGCAGCGATGAACGCTGCGCGCCCCGCCCGACGTGCATGGCGGGGCCACGGCTGCGGATTTCCGTGAGGCTGGCGCGAATCCACGAAACGATCTGCGGCGAAACGTCCTGAAACTCGTCGATCATTAAGTGCGACAACGGTCTGAGTAACTCATCGCTCAACAGCTTGAGGTTTTCCGGTGAGTGCTCGCTGAACAGCGCGAACATCCGGTTGTAGGTCATGATCGGCGGCTTCTGGTCGAGCAGATGATCTTCAAAGGCCCGCCAGAACAGGCTGAGTGCCTCAAAGAAAAACCGGTCTGGATCGTCCTTGGCAAAGCTCATGCGACCGACCGCGTCTGGCACGTCCAGGCCGAGGTTTTCGATGAAACCGGCCGCCGCGACAAAACTGTCGAGCAATGGCGCGGAAGCCAGTTCGCCCTTGACCTTGTACTCAAAGCCCGGCCCGGCGCTGGCATCACCCGCCAACGTGGCCAGAACACGCCTTGACGATTCGTAACTATCTAGCCAAATCAGAGGCTTACGACAGAAAGCTTGAAACAGGGTGCGCTTGACTGCCCACTCGGCGCGCACGCTGAGCTTGGCGTTTGGCCGACTGACCTGCGGGTTTTCCCGCGGATCGAAGCCGAGCACCACCCAGGCATCCAGGCTCGGAATGTAGCCATGACAGTGAAATTTCGCGCCGTTGATATCGAAACTCTGCCGGTTCGGCTCAATGCCCTTGATCGGCCAGGCGCCAGCGCGGAACCACAGATCTTCAATGGCATCGCACAGTTCTTCATCGCGCTGGGAGGCTAACTGCGTCACCGCTACGCGTTTTTGCACGTCCGGATGATCGCGTTCCAGCTCCTTGAGCTGCAAACCAGCTCGGGACAGCGGCTGAATCAACTGGCGGAAACGCTCGTCTTCATTAAACAAGTGCTGATAACAGGCGTTGAGTTGCTGGCGTTGTGCATCGTTGATGCGCAGGTCGAAGGGGTTACTGTCGACCTCCTGCTCATCACCTTGTGCGCGGTGGCTGAGGTTTTCAAAGGCCTGCAGACGTTCGAAACCCGGCAAGCTGCGCACCATCGGCAGAATTCGCGAGTGGAAAGTACGCACCAGATCGCGTGCCTGGCGCAGGTTCAGCACCAGGCCCCAGAGCGCGAACAGCTCGATCAGTTTGTTGATGAAATCCTTGCGCGACTCGCGGGTGAAGGTCACCACGGTCATCGAGTCCAGCTCAAAACCCAGATAGTGGTTAAGCAACAGAATGCGCAGCACCAACGTGGTGGATTTGCCCGCGCCTGCGCCAGCAACCACTGAGGTTGACGGGGTTTCGCTGAAAATCATCTTCCATTGTGCAGCGCTCGGCTGAGCGTGCTCCGGCAGCAAACGGGCGACATCGGCCTTCATGCGCTTTTTCAACTCGGCCGTCAGCGGCAGGCGCCAATCGTCAAACAGATGGTTATCGACGCTGGGCGGTCGATGCTCAGTATTGCGACTGTCACGGATCAGCAGCACCTGACGGCCTTCTTCCAGCCCCTCAAGCTTGCCTTCCTTAAAGCCATATTCGACGCCAGCGGTATGCCCGCTGCGAAAGCCATCGGCCTGACCGTGCAACCACGACGCTCGGTGTTGAGCGCGCAGCCGGGTCAAACCATGGCCGAAAAAGCGCGCAGCCAGACGTTTGAACCATGGCATCTCGGCCAGGGGGCGAAGTTCGGGAGGAAGATCGGGGGTGTGTTGCGCCACGCTGACGGACTCCAGTGTGTGAGGCTGTTGCGGCTATGGTGTCTGTATTTGCCGTTCAGTTCTAGCGAAATGCTTACAGGTCATTGGTTTAGGCGATGAACTGAAGGTGAGATGAGACCCTTTCGAGCTTGTTTCCAATCGATCAATTCGATAATAACGCCGCACTTTTTACGCTTTTTATCGATTATTGACTGATAGATGATGGCCGTCATAAACCACCGGTGTCGCGTCGGGTGTCAACCATTAACACTCCATGACGAACCTTTTGAGGAGACGATCATGCTTGAACTCAGACCCTTCAGCTCGCTGGGCGGCGCCCACCACGGCTGGTTGGATGCCCATCACCACTTTTCGTTCGCCGAGTACTACGATCCGCAGCGCATGAGCTGGGGCAACCTGCGGGTGTGGAACGATGACGTGATCGCCGCAGGTACTGGCTTCCCACAACATCCGCATCGCGACATGGAAATCATCACGTATGTCCGTGAAGGTGCAATTACTCACCAGGACAATCTCGGCAACAAGGGTCGCACCGAGGCTGGCGACGTTCAGGTGATGAGCGCCGGCACCGGCATCGCGCATAGCGAATACAACCTGGAAGCCAAGGACACCAAGATCTTCCAGATCTGGATCCTGCCAACGGAAACCGGCGCGCCGCCCTCGTGGGGTGCCAAACCATTCCCGAAAGGCCAGCGCGAAGGCTTTGTCACGCTGGCCAGCGGCAAGGAAGGTGATGACCAGAGCTTGCGGATTCGCGCTGATGCAAGATTGGTCGCGGCCAATCTCAAAGCCGGGGAAACTGCCGAATATCAGCTGGATGAAGGTCGTCGTGCGTATCTGGTGCCGGCCACTGGCGTGATTGAGGTCAACGGCTTGCGTGCACAAGCTCGAGACGGTGTGGCGGTGGCGCAGGAACGAGTGCTCAGCGTCACGGCCATTGAGGACAGTGAAATTGTCCTGGTGGATCTGGCCTGATCGCTCGAATGGCAGGCAAAAAAAAGGGGCAACCAGACGGTTGCCCCTTTTTTCATGCGCTTGCCGCCTTCATCAGCCGGAAATGGCGCCATCTACCAGCGTCTGCGCTTCAACGACCAATTGCTTGAGGTGGTCGTCACTGATGAAGCTTTCGGCGTAGATCTTGTAGATGTCTTCGGTGCCCGACGGACGCGCGGCGAACCAGCCGTTTTCAGTCATCACTTTCAGACCGCCAATCGCCTGATCGTTGCCCGGTGCATGGCTGAGAATGCTCTGGATTTTCTCGCCGGCCAGTTCTGTCGAGGTAACCTGTGCAGGCGACAGCTTGCTCAGCAACGCTTTCTGCTCCGGATTGGCCTTGGCATCGACGCGCACCGAGAACGGTTCGCCCAGCTCATCGGTCAATGCCTTGTAGGCCTGGCTCGGATCGCGACCGGTGCGCGCGGTCATTTCAGCGGCGAGCAATGCCGGGATCAGGCCATCCTTATCGGTGCTCCACACGCCACCGTCCTTGCGCAAGAACGATGCGCCCGCGCTCTCTTCGCCACCGAAACCGAGCGAGCCATCGAACAGGCCGTCGGCGAACCATTTGAAACCGACCGGAACTTCGTACAGACGACGCCCCAAGCGCTTGGCCACGCGATCGATCAGACCGCTGCTGACCACGGTTTTACCGACGCCAGCATCCGCACGCCACTGCGGGCGGTTCTGGAACAGGTAATCGATCGAAACAGCGAGATAGTTGTTCGGCGCGAGCAAACCACCGGACGGCGTCACGATGCCGTGACGGTCGTGATCGGGGTCGCAGGCAAAAGCGACGTCGAAACGCTCTTTCAGGCCGATCAGGCCTTGCATCGCGTGGCTGGACGACGGGTCCATACGAATCTGGCCATCCCAGTCAACGGTCATGAAACGGAACGTCGCGTCGACTTCCTTGTTGACCACTTGCAGATCGAGGCGGTAATGCTCGGCAATCGCCGACCAGTAGCGCACCCCTGCTCCGCCCAGCGGATCAACACCCAGGCGCAGTTTGGCGTCACGAATGGCGTCGAAGTCGATCACGTTTATCAGGTCGGCCACATAAGTGTTCACGTAGTCGTGACGATGCGTCGTGCTGGCCTTGAGCGCCTGCTCGTAACTGATGCGCTTCACACCGGCCAGTTTGGCGGCCAACAGTTCATTGGCCTTGGCTTCGATCCATTTGGTGATGTGGGTGTCGGCCGGCCCGCCGTTGGTTGGGTTGTATTTGTAACCACCACTTTGTGGCGGATTGTGCGACGGCGTGATGACGATGCCGTCCGCCAGGCCCGAGGTGCGGCCACGGTTGTAGCAGAGAATGGCGTGGGAAATGGCCGGCGTCGGCGTGTATTCATCACCTTCGGCGATCATCACGGTGACACCGTTGGCGGCCAGTACTTCCAGCGCACTGGCTCCGGCCGGAGTCGACAGGGCGTGGGTGTCGATGCCGACAAACAACGGCCCGGTGATCCCTTGGGCTTCGCGATACAGACAGATCGCCTGGCTGATGGCCAGAACGTGCCACTCGTTGAAACTCAAATCGAACGAGCTGCCCCGGTGCCCGGATGTTCCGAACGCCACACGCTGAGTGGAAATCGAGGCGTCAGGCTGTCCGGTGTAGTAAGCCGTTACCAGTCGCGGGATATCGACCAACAATTCTGCCGGTGCCGGTTTGCCCGCAAAAGGACTGAGTGTCATGCAAAACCTCTGAAATAGAGTGATTCAGGAATAGAGCGCAGTTTACTGGCAGTTTGACCGCAGTGCGATGGGATCTATCCGGGACGCTCCCGATGTTTTTTAACGTTATTCACCGGGTGCCAGGCGCAAGGCGTCACCGAGCAGGCCGACCACGCGGGCCAAGTCATGCTCGCCGTGGCTCAGCGGACTCAACCGCACATGCTGCGCATGCAGGCCTTGCAGGCTGAACAGCTCGCCCGGCGCAATAATGATCTGCTGTCTCAGCAGGCGCTGGAACACCTGCGCCATGTTGACCGGCCGCAGAGAACGCACCCACACGGTCGCACCACCTTGGGGTTCGACAACCTGCAACGCATCGCCGAGACGCTCACGCAACAGCTCAATCAATTGCGTGCGACGCTCCTTGAGCATTCGTCGCAGTATCAACAAATGCTGATCCAGCCGACCACCCGCCAACAGCCTGGCAACGGCCTTCTGACGGATCGGCGACAAGCGAAACGCGCGCAACAGAAAATGCCGCTGCAACTCGTTGCGCCACTGCCGTGAGAGCAATATGCCGAAAGGTGCCTCGGCACCAATGAATTTCTCGAACGTGGAAAACACCAGCAGACGATCAGGGTCCAACCAGTCACGCAATCGTTGGGTGCCCCCTCCTTCGTGGAGTTCGCTGTAACAATCGTTTTCCAGCACCCAAGTGCCATGGCGCCCGAGCAAATGCGCGACTGCCTGTTGGTTGCTCAGCGGTATCAGGCTGCCCCGCGGCATGCTCAACGCCGAAGACAACAGGATCAAACGCACCGACTCACTCTTGAGCACCGACTCCAGGCGCTGCAGATCAATCACGCCACCGGCAAATGGCAGTTCGATAACACGCACCTCGGCGGCTTCCAGCAGACGCAAGATCACCCAGTCACAGGGCGACTCGACGACCACGGTGGCGCGACGCAACTCAAGCACGGAAATCAGAATGTCCAGGACACCGCGCAGATCAGCACCAATGTAGACGTCATCCGCACGCCAGTAATTGGCGGTAGACGAGGTATAACGCGCGGCCATTACCGTGCGTAGTTCAAGCTCTCCGCAAGGTTGCACGAGCGCTTGCGGCTGGCGCGGATATTGACGCAGCAGTTCGCGCTCCAGCATCAGTAACGGACTGTCGAGCGGTTGCAGAGAGGCCGGCTCATCGGCGCTCAGCACACACATGCCCGGGCGCCTGGCATTGACGTAAACGGTTTCCAGCAAATCACTGCCGCTATCGGGCGAGTCCGATACGTGTAGCGCTTGCGCGTAGTATCCGGATTTGGCGATTGAATAGACCCTGCCTTCCTTTTCCAGCAGCGAATAGGCGTACTGGACCGTCGAGATCGACACATTGAGCCGATCCGCCAGTTGTCGCAGTGAAGGCAAGCGCACCGCCGAGCCACTGCCCGCCTCGTCTATCAGCAGCGTGAGATATCGATATACCGCCTGATAAACAAAGTCATTCTGCCTCGCCGCTTTCACAAGCTCGCGTCCGTTGGCATGGCTCCATCTCCCTGCACGAGGCTCACGTTCACCCCTCCGCTGATCGATCAGCTGCCGGTTCAACGACCGGGTCCTGCGAGGCTTTTTCACCGGCAGCAGGCATATGAACAGGCCCCATTGCATACAGGCGCACAATCAGCCTGACCGGCAGCCCACTGACATCCGTCATCCATTTCATGACCTGTTCCGGCGCATGCAGGCCCTGCATCGCCCGGTGCAGATCCGGCAACGCCACCAACATGCCGGGGTGACAATTGCGCAAGAACCGCTCGAGCCCGGCGCCAGCATTGATGAACGGTGAAAACAGCAAGCACGTCAGCTGGATTTCATTCAGTTCGAAATTGGCCTGCAGAGCGCTTTCTGCCTGCTTACGCAGAGACTCGAGTGCCTGCAGATTGCCGAAACTCGCCAGCAACTGTTCGCAAACAGGTTCGGGAACCTGTTTTTGTCGCATGGATATCAGGCTGTTTTTCAGGTAATCGCTGACGCCAGCCTCGTAGGTCCGTCCCTCGATGAAGTGCGCCTGCAAGCCCTGCAGATGCGCAGCTACCAGAGGTTCCACATGTTCGTTATCACCTTGATAAAGCGTCAGGTCATCAGCCTGGAAACCCAGAAAATCACTCAGCAAGGGCCAGCGTTCTTCGAGCTTGCCGACAATCATGTCGTTGATACTGATGAAACTGGTGCGCCGACAGGCCTCGAATTGACCTTCGGGACGCCACGCTACCCGCTCTTCTTCGGGATAAAACTCGCGGTAATAATCGCCACCCAGTCCATCGAGAAGCGGGAACAGCATGTCAAAGCCGAGAGAACTCACCTGCGGGCCGGCAATCGCGGCTTTCTGCGCGGCGCGCCCCAATCCCTCCAGGAAGTGCCCCTGACGGCGCACGGATTCACTGCCGATCATCGCATCGACGCCATTGTTCCAGCGGGCGACCTGCCCGTAGAACTCGGCAGTGGCCAGATAAGCGTCATCCCACAGTTCAAGCGTTTCGTTCCAGGTTCGACGATGGCCGATCAGCAACAGATTGATGCGGTTGGCTTCACGCCCCGCCTCGCCAATGGGTGCCTGATGATCAAACGGCAGGACCTCGCGGTGATCCACCATCACCAGTTCGACTCGTGGATCGTCATACAGAAACAGCGCGCTGTAGCTGCGGTGCATGTTTTGCAGGGACGCCGGGCTGCTGCCGTTCCAACGCAGGTTGGCGACCCGCAGCTGAAAGGTCGCGGGCGATCGGCCAGCAATGGTCAGTTGTGCGGCCCGTAAAAGGGCCAGCGTATAACAACTGTCGCGCGACCCTGACTGGTTCACCAGAACCTTGAAATGACCGATGTTCTCCATACCGCCGGCGGCCACTGCCAGTCGCTGGATCAGCAACTGCAACGCCGTGCGTTCCGCGCGAGAGAAGAAACTCAGCAAACGTTGCAATACTTGCTGGTAGACATAGTTCATTGCCTGATCATGGATCGTGCTCATCGGTATTTACCCGGTATCGAAAGTTTCATGCCGCACGGACTGAAAATCAGTCTGGCGACAATTCATCAATAAGTAATAGACGTTCGAATGCTAACACTTACAAGTTTGTAGTTATTTGAAACACTTACGCTGCAAAAACCCCTTCAGCGACCGACCAACAGCCTCAAGCCGCTGTAATTGCAGGGATATTTTTTTCCGGACGCAGTCCTAGGAAACTTCCCACAATGTCCCACGACAAGTGAGTACAAGAAAAAGAGAAGCAGTTTCCGAATAGCCCTACAACAATTAAACAAAAGTTGGCTTGATCAATCGATTTATTCGTTTGATATCGCGCAGGACAAATTGAATGCACAGCCATGGCTCATTCCTTGAGATGAAAGTAATCATTCAATTATCAGGGCTTACATTGTGATTAGAAGATACAGATAGGGAGCAAAAACCAGTTCAGTTGCTGAACGGTCCCGGGGGCTGCACCAGAGCGCTGTGTTTTTCAGGAGGGAGGTAAACGCACAAGAGTCCGTGGGGCCACGGACTCTGATGACAAGGCTTACGCCGGTTCGACTTGCAGGGCAACCCGTTCGCGGCATGGGCATTCGTCCATGTAGCGATGCGCTTCGACGAATTCGTTGAACGGGAAAACCCGCGTTTTCAGCGGCAGCAACACACGATCAGCGGTCAACTGGTTGATGTCACGCAAGGCACGTTGCAGAGCGACGTGGTCCTGAGTGATGCCCAGTTCCGGCTTGCCGGTGAAGTTGCCGATGCAGTGCACGAAAAACTGGATGTTCTTCTGGAACGCTGCACAGGCCGGGAACGGCGTCTGGTTGCCGCCCTGCAAACCGTACAGCACCAGACTGCCACGCGGCGCCAGCACATCGCCAAGCAGCGACATCTGTGGGCCGCCGAGACCGTCGAACACCACATCGACACCACGGTTGTCGGTGATCTTGTTGATTCGCATCAACAGATCTTCCTCTTCCGTGACGATGACCTTTTCTGCACCGAGGGACAGCAGGTACTCGCGCTCTTCGGCTTCTTTGGTCGCAGCGATCACCCGCACGCCCATCGCCTTGCCCAACTGGACAAACGAGGGACCGGCACAATGGCTGGCGTCCGTGACCAGAGCGAATTGCCCAGGCTTGACCCGCGCCAGATCGGCGTAGGCAAAGTAGGCGATCAGCAGTGGCGTGTAATGCACGCTGGCTTCGATCGGGCTGAGCACATCCGGATAACGGGTCAGCGCAGTACGCGGCAGTACGATCGACTCGCCGTATACCGGATAGTCGTTCGGGCTTTCAGCCGGAAAACTCGCGACCTTGTCACCGACGGACAGGTCCTCGACATCGGCACCGACTGCAGTGACCACGCCGGCCATTTCATGGCCAAGACCCGATGGCAAACGTGCCTGGGACGATGCCAGGTTCTGACGCCACAGGGTGTCGTACCAGCTGATGCCGATTGCCTCGACACGCACCTGCACTTCGCCAGGACCTGGCTGAGCGGCCGCATGCTCTTCGCATTTGAGCACCTCGGCCGGACCAAACTTGTGAAAACGGATCGTGCGGGACATCGCAAACCTCGTCAAAGTAACCTCTAATGCCATGAACTCTATCTGGGCTTTTGACCCAAGACTATCAGTGGCTATTAATAGTCGACATGCCTGTCATTGATTCCGCAACAGGGGCGGCAGTGGCAAAATCCATGAAAAACTGCTGCCACCGTCTCATTCAAGCTGAATTTTCCGGTGCAGAGTACCAGCCTTTCCCCGTAAGATTCATGCCGGCCATTGTTCTCATATGGCCGCTCTCGTCAAGCTTGATGACTCTGCCAGGACTCCAGATGAATCGTAATGACCTGCGTCGTGTCGACCTGAACCTGTTGATCGTATTCGAAACATTGATGCACGAACGCAGTGTGACCCGGGCGGCAGAAAAGCTCTTTCTCGGTCAACCGGCAATCAGTGCGGCGCTCTCGCGCCTGCGCAGCCTGTTCGATGACCCGCTGTTTGTACGCACCGGGCGCAGCATGGAACCGTCCGCCCGTGCGGTGGAAATCTTCGCCCTGCTCTCGCCGGCCCTCGATTCGATTTCGACCGCCGTCAGCCGTGCGGCCGAATTCGACCCGGCGACCAGCACGTCGGTATTTCGGATCGGTTTGTCCGACGACGTCGAATTCGCCCTGCTGCCAATGCTGCTCAAACGCCTGCGCGCCGAATCCCCGGGAATCGTGTTGGTGATTCGTCGCGTCAATTACATATTGATGCCGGGCCTGCTGGCTTCCGGCGAGATATCCATTGGCGTCAGCTACACCACGGACCTGCCGGCCAACGCCAAGCGCAAGGTCCTGCGTCGCAGCGCGCCAAAATTGCTGCGTGCCGATACCGTGCCGGGGCCGTTGAGCCTGGACGACTACTGCGCTCGTCCGCATGCGCTGGTGTCGTTTGCCGGCGACCTCAGTGGCTTTATTGATGAAGAGTTGGAGAAGCTCGGACGCAAACGCCATGTGGTGCTGGCTGTTCCGCAGTTCAATGGCTTGAGTACGTTGCTGGCCGGCACCGACATCGTGGCGACCGTGCCCGATTACACCGCGGAAGCATTGACGGCTGCCGGCGGTGTTCGCGCGGAGGACCCGCCGTTGCCGACGCGTACGTTTGAGCTGCATATGGCTTGGCGTGGGTCGCAGGATAATGATCCGGGTGAGCGGTGGTTGCGGTCGCGGATTCAGATGTTTTTTGGGGATCCGGATAGTCTCTGAATCAGCGCTGGCAGTTCTGAATATTATTGAACGCAAGCGTAGCTTGCGGCATTCTTCGCAACGAAATTTCCAGGGACGGTAAAATTTGATGCGTACTTCACGTATGCAAGCGCTTGTGCCCCTCGCGTCTTCAAACACCACCGGTGTGATTGAAGGCGAACACTCGCATCCGTCCGGATGCACATGGGGTCAATGTCTCGCAGAACTGCCACCACACCTTCGCCATTCCCGATTCTACGACCGCTTAAGGCTGCCGATCCAACGGACAGCCTTGGCGCTCTGCTCTACGCTACGGCTATCCATCACAGCTGCCCGATCTGACCTCTTGAAACGGAACTTCGCATGAGCGGAAAACCTGCTGCACGCCTCACGGACCCCACTAGCTGCCCTCTTCCGGGACATGGCACGAATCCCATTGCCAGTGGCTCGCCCAATGTGAACTTTGACGGGCTTGCTGCCGCCCGGATGACCGACAAATCCGCTTGTGGCAGTCCGATCACGGGAGGCGTCAGCTCGACCGTTTTCATCAATGGTTTGAATGCTGCGACGATCGACAGCACGGGCGGACACGGCAACATCGTTGTGGGCGGTTCCGGAACAGTCATCATCGGCGACACCTTCGTCTCGGCACCTTTCAGCGGTCTGCTGCCGATGCCGGTGCACTTCAGCGACAAGATCAAATTGATCGACGAAAGCACGGGTGAGCCCATGCCTAATCATGCCTACGCGATTCAGCGCGCGGACGGCAGTTTCGAGTACGGCACCAGTGATTCGCTGGGGTTCACGCACGTCGTGAGTTCACACGTGGCAGAAACCTTCAAACTATTTCTGGAAGATTGAAAACATGCCGGCAGAGCAAATCCAGCTTCCCAATGGAAATACCGCGAGTCTGGCCGTCACGCCGACGTTAACACTCGTGAAGGATCAGTCGGTAAAGACGGCTCCCGTTCCCGTAAAGAAGGCGATCGTTTTTTTCATTGGTGGGGCTGCCGACCAAGAGAAATATTATTTTCAAGGCGCGTTCCACAATATCGACGACGCAAAAAAACAGCTCGACGGCAAAATTGCCGGCAGCGCCAAGCTGCCGGCGAAATACACGGGGTTCCCTAAAAGTTATAAGGATGCAAGGGGTTCCGGCGATATCCAGACTCACTTCATCGACAACATTCCCAGCAAATCCTGCCCGGTTTACATCGTCGGCCACAGCCTCGGCGGATGGAACGGCGCACATCTGTCACAGATCCTTTCCGAAGCCGGTTACACCATCAAATATCTGGTGACACTCGATCCAGTGGGTGAAGGATTCCTGGTATGGCTGGGTTCCGATATCTATTTTTCGGAGCCAACGCCTGTCGCTGAAACATGGATCAACATCCGGGCCAACGCCAGTACACCTGACCAATCTGACGGTGTCGCAGAATTCGGGGAGCGTTGGATGATCGAGTCTGGTCCGACCATCAACAAGACCATTGATAGGCACCATGCATCTGCTGACTGGATGTTTATAGAACCTGTGCAAGGGACGAAGTCCGCCTGCGATCTGATTTTTGACTCAATCAACGGTATTTTCGGCCAATGAACAGCTTCCGCGCGGTCATATACCTGGGCGTTCTACTCTTCACCGGCTGCGTAAAAACGGCGAGCATTCCCCCCGCCGACCTCACGCTATCGTCGTTTGAGCTCGGCCCCGCCAATCTGTTCACGGCCCACTTCAACTCCACTGTGGATTTGCAGAACGCTTTCAATGATTACGAAAACTCCAACCAGCTCAACCCTACCCTGATCTGCTCTCTCAATCGCGACATGGAGTTCTCATCCGAGCATTCAATCGCGGTAAAAGCCGAAGGGCGAGTGAATGCAAGCGGTCAAGCCAGGCCCAATTACAAGTTTTCCTCCGACCTGATCTTCTACTACACCAATCCCGATGGTACGCAACGCGACTTGAATGACTACGACGCCATCAAACCGTTGCTGACGTCGCAAACTTCCATCCCGTGCAAAGTTCGCATAACCGCCTATGGGTATGAGGCCTATTACACTAATACGTTATTCATCCCCTCCAGGATCATGATTGAACAGATCTTCAGATAGCCGCGCTTTGCTGAACCTGGCGCAAGGATTTGGAGAAGCACTGGTTGTCAGGCGAGCACCCATAAAAAAGCCCGGAAACCTTCCCCGGGCTTTTTCATTTGTGCGTCTCTTTTGCATTTTTGTGCGACACATCCCCTTTCAGGACTCCCGCAAGGCTCTGACACGGTGTTAGGTTGTAAGCGTATGTGTCTCAACCTTGAGACACGCCTAACTCACTGCCCTGCAAAGGAATGCCCTTCGTAATGAATGTCCCTTTCAAAAAACTGGCTGCCACCACCTTGATGCTGGCCGGCCTCGCCGTGTTCACCGCGCCCGCGCAAGCCAATATCACCCCACAACAGAGCGCTGAAATCCTCAAAACCTACAGCGCCGACAAAGCCACTGATTTCCGCCAGTTCATCGGTAATCTGGGCAAGAGCGATCTGGCGAAAACCGCCGACATTGGCTCGGCGATTGGCGCGTACCTTGATAACAAGACCCTGACCGCCGAGCAGCAGAACGAAATCTATCGTCTGCTGGGTATCTACACGCGCGCGAAATACAGCGCCGCCGCCACCGAAACCCTGCGCGAACTGGTCGAGATCCCGACTTATCGCAAGGACGGCGTCGAACAGCACGACAACCCGGAATTCACCAAGATCGCGGCGAAGATTCAGAGCCTTGCCGAGTCGTTCAATCTGAAATTCCGCAACATCGACAATCGTGTCTACGAGATCTCTCTCGACGGTAGCGGCGACGAAGTGGTCGGCATTCATGCCCATGCCGATGTGGTGCCGGTGACGCCGGAAAACTGGGTGCTCAAGGATGGCACCCGCCTCGACCCGTTCAAGATCACCCTGATCGGCGACCGCATGTATGGTCGCGGCACCGAGGATGACAAGAACGGCATCGTGGTCACGCTGTATGCCATGAAAGTCATCAAGGAAGAAAAGCTGCCGCTGGTGCGCAACTTCAAGCTGTTGGTCGACACCACTGAAGAAACCACGGGCGACGCGATTCCCTACTACTTCGAACGCAATCCGACACCGAACTACAACCTGGCGCTGGACGGCGGTTACCCGGTGGTGATTGCCGAGAAAGGCTACGGTACCGTCATGGCCAACTTTGCCAAGCGCAAAGGTGCAGGCAAAGGTGCGGAAATCATCTCGATGACCGGTGGCCTGGCGACCAACCAGATTCCATCAGCGTCTGTCGTCACCCTGGTCACCGATAAGCCTGCGGAGCTGGCCGCCAGTCTGCAGAAGGCCGGTGACGAGTTTGCCAAGCGTAATGGCGGCGATTTCCAGGTGAATGCCAAGGTTGATGGCAAAGACGTCAAGCTGACCGTGACTGGCGTATCTGCGCACTCCTCCGAGCCAGAGTCCGGGGTCAACCCGGTCGCACGGATGCTGGTCTTTATCAATAGCCTTGATGGCAAAGTCGCGTTCAAGCACAACCACATCACCGATGCCGCGCGTTACGCCGCCGACAACTGGGATCTGGATTACCTCGGTAACAAGCTGGGGGTCGGTTTCTCCGATGCTTTCATGGGGCCGCTGACAACGTCGTTGACCTACGTCGGAATGGATGACAAAGCCTTCAAACTCGCGGTCAACCTGCGCGTTCCGAAGGGCAAGTCGCCGGAGAAGCTCAAGGCTGAAATCGCTGAGAAACTGGCGGCGTGGAGCAAGAAATCCCACGTAGCGGTTGCGTTCGACTACTCGATTGCCGAGCCGATGTACCGCAATCCTGAGGGCGAATGGGTCAAGGCACTGTTGGCGGTTTCGACAGAAAACCTCGGCATGAAACACGAGTTCGGCACTTCCGCCGGCGCCACTTCGGTGCATGAACTGCCGAATGGCGTGCAATTCGGTTTGGCCATGCCAAATGTGAAGTACACCGGTCACACTGATGGCGAGTTCAAGACCGTGGAGCAATTCCAGCTGGATCTGCAGATCGTGACGGAAATGATCGGACGTATCGGCCAGTTGCCGAAACTCTGATCACATTGCCGAACCCGCCGCCATGGCGGGTTCGGCATTTTTAATCCCCGCATAATCCCCGCCGCGCAGCCTCGCTCCTGACTTTTGCAGGTCAGGCAACAGAGAATTGCCGTGAGAGAGATTGATAGCCACCTAACGAAAGGTGCATTCTAGAGGGCTCGTTCGGGTCTTATATCATTCCGAATGATAGTTACCTTTGCTTCATTCGATTCGTGCCATCACACCCCGCCGAGCATCATCCGCCCATCTTCAATACATTGGCGGATGCATCCATGGAACAGTCACTCAAACATTTGCGCTTCCCGTTGGCCATGTTGGCCGTACTGGTGATGAGCGCCTGCGGCAAGACTCCGGAGACTGCCGCCACTATGCCCGCTGCGAAAGTCAGCGTGGCCAAGGTGATCGAACAACCAGTCAACGAGTGGGACGAATTCACCGGGCGCCTCGAAGCGCCAGAAACCGTTGAAATCCGTCCACGGGTCTCCGGCCAGATTGACGAGGTGGCTTTCACCGAAGGCGCACTGGTCAAGAAAGGCGACCTGCTGTTCCAGATCGACCCGCGTCCGTTCCAGGCTGAGGTGCGCCGCCTCGAAGCATTGGTCGCCCAGTCCCGCGCCAACGCCACCCGCAGTGAAAACGAAGCCGGACGTGGTGAGCGTCTGCGCGCCAGCAACGCCATTTCCGCCGAACTGGCCGACTCGCGCACCAGCGCTGCACAGGAAGCCCGCGCCGCCGTCGGTGCCCTGCAAGCGCAACTGGATCTGGCCAAACTGAACCTCAGCTTCACCCGCGTGACCGCGCCGATCAGTGGCCGCGTCAGCCGTGCCGAAATTACCGCAGGTAACCTGGTAACCGCCGACACCACACCACTGACCAGCGTGGTTTCCACCGACCGTGTCTACGCCTACTTCGACGCCGACGAGCGCGTGTTCCTCAAATACACCCAACTCGCCCGTAACGGTCAGCGCGGTGCCACCACTCCGGTGTACATGGGCCTGTCCAACGAAGACGGCAACCCGCACCTCGGCCAGATGAACTTCGTCGACAACCAGGTCAACCCGAAAACCGGCACCATCCGTGGTCGCGCGGTGTTCGACAACCGCGACGGCACCTACACCCCGGGCCTGTACGCACGCCTGAAACTGGTCGGCAGCGGCACCTACAACGCCATGCTGATCAACGACGAAGCGGTCGGTACCGACCTCGGCAAGAAGTTTGTGCTGGTGATGGATGCGGACAACAAAACCGCGTACCGCGCCGTCGAACTGGGTCCGAAAATCGAAGGCCTGCGCATCGTCCGTAACGGCCTGAACAAGGACGACACGATCATCGTCAAGGGTCTGCAACGGGTTCGCCCTGGCTCACCGGTCACTCCTGAAGTGGTGCCAATGGCCAGCGAACAGACCATCGCGGCACTCGCTCAACAACGTCAAGCGCTGGAAGCCAGCAACCTGCCCAAAGTCGCCCCTGCCAAGGGTGCGTCCGGTTCGGTTGTGAAGCTGGCTGCTACGACCCCACGCGGTTAAGGGACGACAACTCCGATGAATTTTTCCCAATTCTTCATTTCACGGCCGATCTTCGCAGCGGTGCTCTCGCTGTTGATCCTGATCGCCGGTGCGATCTCGCTGTTCCAGCTACCGATCAGCGAATACCCGGAAGTCGTGCCACCGACCGTGGTGGTACGTGCCAACTTCCCGGGCGCCAACCCTAAAGTCATCGGTGAAACCGTGGCCGCTCCGCTGGAGCAGGCCATCACCGGCGTCGAGAACATGCTGTACATGTCCTCGCAGTCGACCGCCGACGGCAAGATCACCCTGACCATCACCTTCGCTCTGGGCACTGACCTGGACAATGCGCAGGTGCAGGTGCAAAACCGGGTGACCCGTACCGAACCGAAGCTTCCCGAGGAAGTGACGCGCATCGGTATCACCGTCGACAAGGCCTCGCCCGACCTGACCATGGTTGTGCACTTGACCTCCCCGGACAAGCGCTACGACATGCTCTACCTGTCCAACTACGCGATCCTCAACATCAAGGATGAGCTCGCTCGTCTGAACGGTGTTGGTGATGTGCAGTTGTTTGGTATGGGCGATTACTCGCTGCGGGTCTGGCTCGATCCGAACAAGACCGCTTCGCGCAATCTGACCGCAACGGATGTGGTCACCGCGATTCGTGAGCAAAACCGCCAGGTCGCGGCCGGTCAATTGGGTGCGCCCCCTGCCCCGAATGCCCAGAGCTTCCAGCTGTCGGTCAATACTCAGGGCCGTCTGGTCTCCGAGGAAGAGTTCGAGAACATCATCATTCGTGCAGGCGACGACGGTGAAATCACTCGTCTCAAAGACATCGCTCGCGTTGAACTCGGTTCCAGTCAATACGCCCTGCGCTCGTTGCTGGACAATCAGCCGGCGGTAGCCATCCCGATCTTCCAGCGTCCAGGCTCCAATGCCATCGACATCTCGAACGACGTTCGGGCGAAAATGGACGAGTTGAAGAAAGGCTTCCCGCAAGGCATGGACTACAGCATCGTCTATGACCCGACGATCTTTGTGCGCGGCTCGATCGAGGCGGTGGTTCACACCCTCTTCGAAGCACTGATTCTCGTGGTACTGGTGGTTATCCTGTTCCTGCAAACCTGGCGCGCCTCGATCATTCCGTTGGTGGCGGTGCCGGTATCGTTGATCGGTACGTTTGCGGTGATGCACCTGTTCGGCTTCTCGCTCAATGCGCTCTCGCTATTCGGCCTGGTACTGGCCATCGGTATCGTGGTGGACGACGCCATCGTGGTGGTGGAGAACGTCGAGCGCAATATCGAGCTCGGATTGAATCCGGTCGAAGCCACCAAGCGCGCCATGCGTGAAGTGACCGGCCCGATCGTTGCCACGGCGCTGGTGCTGTGTGCGGTGTTCATTCCGGCAGCGTTCATCTCCGGTCTTACCGGGCAGTTCTACAAACAGTTTGCACTGACCATCGCCATCTCGACCGTGATCTCGGCGTTCAACTCGCTGACCCTCTCGCCAGCACTGGCCGCTGTGTTGCTGAAAAGCCACGACGCACCGAAAGACCGCTTCTCCAAAGTGCTCGACAAGATCTTCGGTGGTTGGCTGTTCCGTCCGTTCAACCGCTTCTTCGACCGCGCCAGCCATGGCTACGTCGGTACGGTGGGCCGGGTTATCCGCAGCAGCGGCATCGCCCTTCTGCTCTACGCCGGTCTGATGGTCCTGACCTTCTTCGGTTTCTCCAGCACGCCGACCGGTTTCGTACCCGGCCAGGACAAGCAATACCTGGTGGCCTTCGCACAACTGCCGGATGCTTCGAGCCTGGATCGCACCGAAGACGTGATCAAGCGCATGTCCGAGCTGGCGCTGAAACAGCCAGGCGTGGAAAGCGCCGTTGCGTTCCCGGGTCTGTCGATCAACGGTTTCACCAACAGCCCGAACGCCGGCATCGTCTTCGTGACGCTGAAACCGTTCGACGAGCGTAAAGACCCGAGCATGTCCGCCGGTGCAATTGCCGGTGCCTTGAACGGCCAATATGCGAACATTCAAGAGGCGTACATGGCGATCTTCCCGCCACCGCCGGTACAAGGTCTGGGCACCATTGGTGGTTTCCGTCTGCAAATCGAAGACCGGGGCAACCTGGGCTACGACGAGCTGTACAAAGAAACCATGAACATCATTAACAAGAGCCACAGCGTGCCGGAACTGGCGGGCCTGTTCACTAGCTACACGGTGAACGTGCCACAGGTCGATGCCGCCATCGACCGTGAAAAAGCCAAGACCCACGGCGTGGCCGTCAGCGACATCTTCGACACCCTGCAGATCTACCTGGGCTCGCTGTATGCCAACGACTTCAACCGCTTCGGGCGCACCTATCAGGTCAACGTTCAGGCCGAACAACAGTTCCGCCTCGAATCCGATCAGATCGGTCAGCTGAAAGTGCGCAACAACAAAGGCGAAATGATCCCGCTGGCGACCTTCATCAAAGTCAGCGACACCTCGGGCCCGGATCGCGTGATGCACTACAACGGCTTCATCACCGCAGAAATCAACGGTGCGGCAGCTCCCGGTTACAGCTCCGGCCAAGCCGAGAAAGCCATCGAGAAACTGCTGAAAGATGAACTGCCGAACGGCATGACCTACGAGTGGACCGACCTGACCTACCAGCAGATTCTGTCCGGCAACACCGCGTTGTTCGTGTTCCCGCTCTGCGTACTGCTGGCGTTCCTGGTGCTCGCCGCTCAATACGAAAGCTGGAGCCTGCCATTGGCGGTAATCCTGATCGTACCGATGACCCTGCTGTCGGCCATCACCGGCGTGATCATCTCGGGCGGTGACAACAACATCTTTACCCAGATCGGCTTGATCGTACTGGTCGGACTTGCCTGTAAGAACGCGATTCTGATCGTCGAGTTCGCCAAGGACAAACAGGAAGAAGGCCTCGACCCGCTCGCTGCGGTACTGGAAGCCTGCCGTCTGCGTCTGCGGCCGATCCTGATGACTTCCTTCGCGTTCATCATGGGTGTGGTGCCGCTGGTGTTCTCCAGCGGTGCCGGTGCCGAGATGCGTCACGCCATGGGTGTGGCAGTGTTCTCCGGGATGCTCGGGGTGACCTTCTTCGGTCTGTTGCTGACACCTGTGTTCTACGTACTGATCCGTAACTTTGTCGAACGCGGTGAAGCCCGCAAAGCGGCCAAAGCTCTGAAACTGGAGGCGCAACAATGAGTCTGAAAGTCTTCCTGCCGAGTCTGCTGGTGCTGGCCCTCAGTGCCTGCGCCGTCGGCCCCGACTACAAGACCCCAGCCACGGAGGCGGCCAACATCACGGCCGTCACCGACGGCGCCGCCGGGCAAAAGAACTTCGACCGCTCGAAATTCGAAGGCATCTGGTGGCAGCAATTCGACGATCCGACCCTCAACCAGTTGGTGACCCAATCGCTGCAAGGCAACCGTGAACTGCGCGTGGCGTTCGCCCGCTGGAAAGCCGCCCGGGCGATCCGCGACGACGCCAGCAACGATGCGATGCCGACCATCACCAGCCGCGCCAGCAGTGATCTGGCCAAGGGGCAAATCCCTGGCCAGACCACCGACCGGGTCAATAGCGAACGCTATGACCTCGGTCTGGACATGGCCTGGGAGCTGGATCTGTTTGGCCGCATCCAGCGCAATCTGGAAGCCAGCAACGCCGACCAGCAAGCGGCCGAAGCCGATCTGTATCAACTGCAAGTCACCATGATTGCCGAACTGGTCGATGCTTACGGTCAACTGCGCGGTGCCCAGCTGCGCGAAAAGATCGCCGTGGCCAACCTGAACAATCAGGTGGAGTCGCGCAAGATCACCATCAGCCTGCGAGACGCCGGTGTCGGTGATCAGCTCGATGTCGAGCGCGCCGATGCGCGTCTGGCCAACGTTGAAGCCACCGTGCCGCAGTTGCAGGCGGAACAGGTTCGGCAGAAGAACCGCATCGCCACCCTGCTCGGTGAGCGTCCGGACAAGCTGACCGTCGATCTGAGCCCGAAAGACTTGCCGGCGATTGCCAAGGCCTTGCCGATCGGAGATCCGGGCGAACTGCTGCAGCGTCGTCCAGACATTCTCAGCGCTGAACGCAATCTGGCTTCGGCCACGGCGCGTATCGGCGTGGCGAAAGCCGATCTGTTCCCTCGGGTCAGCCTTAGCGGCTTCCTCGGCTGGACGGCCGGGCGTGGTTCGCAGATCGGTTCCTCGGCGGCCAACGCTTGGGCTCTCGGCCCGAGCATCACGTGGGCGGCGTTCGACCTTGGCAGCGTACGCGCCCGTTTGCGTGGCGCCGATGCTGAGGCCGAAGGCGCACTGGCGACTTACGAGCAACAAGTGCTGCTGGCCCTGGAAGAGTCGGAAAACGCTTTCAGCGATTACGGCAAACGCCAGCAACGCCTGATCTCGCTGATCCGTCAGAGCGAATCGAGCCGCAAGGCTGCCGACCTGGCTGAAATTCGCTATCGCGAAGGCACGACTGACTTCCTCGTGCTGCTCGACGCTCAACGTGAACGGTTGAACGCCGAGGACAGTCAGGCCCAGGCCGAAGTTGACCTGTATCGCGGCATTGTCGCGATCTACAAGGCCCTTGGCGGCGGCTGGCAACCGGAGACTGTTGCCAGCAAGTAATCGATTGTTAAAGAGCTCCTTTGGTTGGCCGCAACCAACCAAATTTTTTGCCCCGCGTATCATTCGGTCGCGGGGCTTTTTTATGCCTCGAAAATCACACCCTCTTCTGTAAGAGCTGCCGCAGACTGCGATCTTTCGACTTTGCTTTAAAGGAGCAGATCAAAAGATCGCAGCCTGCGGCAGCACCTACAGGGATCAGTTTTCCAGCACGGTGACGGTCGCTGTGGTGCCCGCACGCAAACGGTTTTTGCCGGCGTAGTCGCCATCGATTTCGATCCGTACCGGCACCCGCTGCGCCAGTTTCACCCAGGTGTAACTCGGGTTGATGTTCGCCAGCAGCCGACTGCCCGGCGCGTTCTCCCGGTCGGCAATGGCGAAGGCAATGCTCTGCACCGTACCGCCGAAGGTCTCCCCACTCATCAATTGCACCCGCACCCGATCGCCCTCACCGATTCGCGGTAGTTTGGTTTCTTCGAAATAACCGCTGATGTAGAACGAATCACTGTCGACCAGCGCCAACAACGCGCCGCCACTCACTGCGTAGTCACCTTCGCGAGTCAGCAGGTTAGTGACATAGCCACTGACCGGTGACTCGACACGGGTGCGCTGCAAGTCCAGTTCGGCCTGAGTCATCGCGGCAATCGCCAACTGCACATTGGCTTCGGCCAGGCCGAGATTGGCCTGATTACGTAAAAGATCGGCCTGGGCCACCGCTACATCGGTACTGGATTTCTCCCACTCTTCCCCGGAAATCGCAAAACCCTGCTTGAGCGTACGCCGCCTACGCTCTTCGCTTTGCCGCTGTTTGAGCAAGGCTTCACTGGCAACGATTGCTGCTTGCGACTGGCCCAGCGTCGCCTTGGCCACTTCCACTGAACGTCGCGAATGCTCCACCGCCAACCTGTAACGCGCCGGGTCGATCTCCATCAACAGTTGCCCCTTGTCGACATGCTGGTTGTCCTGCACCGCCAGCCTGACAATGCGCCCCGAGACATCCGCCGACAGCGTCACCACATCCGCCCTCACCCGGGCATCGCGAGTCCACGGTGCGCGGGTGTAATGCTCCCAGGCGAACCAGCCGAGCACGATCGCCAGCAACACCACCGCCAACGTGATCAATCGCGTGAATAACACTTTCAAGGCATCAGGCTCCCATCAGCAAAATCAGCGTGGCACAGACGCAGGCATATAGGGCGCCTTCGAACAGCGCTTCATGCCAGACCAGGCGCAGCACACCCAGACGCCGCAATCCCCAGTCGAGCAGCATGAATATCGGTATGGCCAACAATAGCGCCTGGGCAATGGGCGGCAGGTAGACACCGCCAATCTCGAAATCAATGGGCAAGGGCTGCTTCTCCTTCCGGGACAGATTGCTGGATGGCGTCACCGTGGCGCTGCAGGAATGACACGACGATCAACAGGGCCACGCGCATGCGAAACAACGACCACACATGCTCATGACTGGCGACGTGCAATTCATCCAGTTCGTCGCCCAGTGTGTGCAGCATGGTCAGCAGTGGTGCCAATTGCACATCCTGACGCCCGGCGACAAAACGCCCGGTTTTGCGCACGGCCGAAGCAAGACGCTGATTGAAGGTGTCTGTCAGCAGCGCATTGTTGTGTGCCTGCTGACGCAGTTGATGCATCGCCACACCCAGCGCAACACACGCCAGGCTGATTTCGTAAAGTTGCTGCATCGCGCGGCTGTTCACCGCCGGCAGCAGGCCGAGCATGCTGGTCAGACGATCGACCATGCGGCTTTCGAAAGCGAACTGTTGTTCATCGGTCGCGGGGGTTTTGGTTAGCGCATACACCTGCTCGCGCGCTTCGTTGTACAAGCGACGAAGGCGCCACGCCGGGCGAAACGGGAAAATCCATGCGTAGACAATCAGGGTAAGCATGGCCGCACTGACGTAGGCGCCGGCGAACTCGAACCATTGAATCGCCGTGTTCTGCCCGGTACCGACATTCTGCGGGCCGATCATCAGGAAACTCGACAACCCCAGTCCCATGCCGATGCCCGCCGTCGCCGGGCTGGCAAGACCAATTGCGATCACATACAGCAGCGGGGCCAGCAGTAATGCCAACAGCTCGAAATCACTGACCGCCGGCACCAGCATGAATTGATAGAACGCCGAGACCACCAGCGCGAGCCCCAAGCCTCGGGCGTAACTTTGCGCGGCCATCAGTGGACGCGGGAAAGTAGCCATCAGCGAACAGAGGATTCCCACCAGAATCATCCCGCCCCGCGCACCGTCCCACGCGGTTTCGATCCAGATCAACCCGGCCACCAGCAACGCAGTGAAAGCGCGAATCGCGTTCATCGACGCCAGGGTGAAGTCCAGATGCAACGGGCTGACCTGACCGCGATAGAGGCAACTGGCCTCGCGCCCTTCCTGGATGGCATCGCTCAATTCGAGGATTTGCTCCAGTTGCTGCAACAGCCGCGCCTGTTCCCAGCGCAGCGCCCAGGCCAGCGAACGTAGCGTGGCACTCATGTCTTCAGTCAGTTGTTCGGCCTGATAAGCGAGCGCCTCGAACTGATGCTGCAGCGTGATAAACCGGTGACGTGTGGGCTCGGGCAATGATCGCCCCTGCTCCGCCAACCGATCGAGGAGCGCCAGTTCGTCCGCACGCAGTCGCTGGATATCCAGCGGCAGCTCCCCCTCCCAACGTTCGGTGAGCAGTTCGCGTTGATGGCGCAGCGCGGTTAATCGCGAGGTCAACAGCATCAGTTGATTGCCCAGCAGCAGCACCAGATGGTTGGCGCTGCGCAATCGCGGTGCATCGAAATACAAGTGTCGCCGCAAGCCTTCAAGTGCGCTGATCTCCCCCAGCAGTTGCATTTGCCGGCGCTGGAAATCGGCCTCGCTTTCTTCCGTGCGAAGCACCGCCGCTGCGTGGCTGGCGGCCAGTTTGATCACTTGATCGACTTTGGCGAAATAACCCTTGGCCACCGCTTGCGGGCGCGCTGTCAGCAGGCTGACGACACACACGCACGCCACGGCCAGCAAGGTTTCGGTCACGCGGGTAACCGCCAGTAAAAACGTACCGTCCTGATCCGGAATCGCCAGTAACGCCACCACCACGGCAGTGTAACCACTGAGCACAAATGCTTGAGAGCTGGTGTAGCGCAGCAACGTACCGCCCGCCGTGCACAGCGCCAGCCATAGGGCCAGAGTGGTAATGAATGGCAGCGGTGCCTGGGGAAAGATCGCCATTATCAACACCGCCACCGCCGCCCCGAGGGTCGTACCGATCACCTGACCGAAACTGCGCGCCAGTGCCATCCCGGCCAACGGCTGGCTGACGATGACTACCGCCATGATCGACCACTTGGGCTGGTCGAGATCGAACAAAAAGGCCAGATACAAAGTCAACAATCCCGCCGCGATGGTTCGCAGGGCAAACAGCAGGACGGCCTGACCGGGATGGATCACGGCCTTGAAATAATTGAACAGGGCTTGCATGGGCACACTCATCGAAGCGACTTCTGCAAGCGTAGACACTGCATCGAAAGCCTGACGGGTAACTGAGTCGACGCAGCTTGTAGGGCGATTCGCATGCACAGGGTTTGACTCGTGGCCCGCGCTGACCGAAGCTTGCCGTTCTGCTCAAGAACGCCTGTTTCGGAAACCTGCATGCCTCAGTCGCGCCGCTACCTGCTTATCAGCCTGGGCCTTGTGCTTGTCGTCATTGTCGCGTGGTTGTCCGTGCGCAGCACCGTGCCGGTCATACCCGATGCGATCAAACACGGCTATAGCGAAGCGCTGGATGCCGCCCGCAAGGGTCAACCGGGCGCGGCGCGTCAGCTATATCAACAGCTGGGCCGTCCGGACATCTCGGTCAAGCGCCGCGTGTGGCTGCATGGCGAGCTGCCTAACTATCCGAGTCCACAGGCGTTGAAGCTGGCCGACACCGACCTGCAAAACGAATCCCCAGCCGTGCGGCTGGCGGCGATCAAAAGCGTGGTGGGGCTGGTGCCAGGCGGGCAACGCAGCCTGTTGCTCGGACCAATGCTCGATGATGAAGATCAAACCGTGCGCTTTGCCGCCATCAACGCTCTGCTCGGCTTGACCCCGGATGAACTGGGTCTGTACTTCGCACCGCTGCAACAAGCAATCGACGGCTGGGAACAAACGCTCAAGGCGCAACCGGAAAGCGCCGCCAACTACGCGCAAATCGCTCGGCTGCATCTACACAACGCCGAACTCAAGGAGGCGCAGGTCGCGCTCGATAACACCCTGCGCCTGGAGCCCGGCAATCTGCAGGCGCTGGTGATGCAGATCGATGTCCTCGATCGCCAGGGCCAGACCGACGCCGCCCGGCAATTGCTGGGGCAACAACTCAAAGCGCAACCCGATTCTGCTTACCTGCAACATGCTCTGGGTCTTTGGCTGTTACACCACGATCAGCGCGAATACGCCCTGCTCGGCTTGTCCAAAGCCGTCGAACTTGAGCCAGACAACAAGGATTACCGCTACGACCTCGCCACCACCCTGCACAGCGCCGAAGAACTGGAAGCGGCACAAAAGCAATTGCAGGAAATCGTCCAGCGCCACCCCGCTGACCGCAAGGCGCGGGTCTTGTTGATCAACTACTGGAAAGAAAGCGGTCAACTGCAGAATGTGCAGATTCTGTTGGCGCAACTGGAACAACTCAACCCGGATGACCCGGCCTTGCAGCAAGGCCTCTGACCCACTTTCGACAGCTCTTTCGACACATCTCGCAAGGAATTTCGGAACTGCCATCACGCCAAAGGGTCAAGTTAATCAGGCCGCGCGATTCTGTTGGCGGCCTCGCTTCCCTTAGTCATGAGAGGGCATTTTTTGTCTACTTCTAACGAGTTGATCAGTGCGAAAGCCGCTACCGGCATTGTGGGTCTGGACGACATCCTGGCCGGTGGTTTGTCTCGCGGTCATGTTTTCTTGCTGGAGGGTGAACCCGGTACCGGCAAAACCACGGTCGCTTTGCATTTTCTCCTGGCCGGCGCGAAAGCCGGCGAACGCTCGTTGTACATCACGCTCTCGGAAACCGAGCGCGAACTAAGGCAAGGGGCGTCGTCCCACGGCTGGACGCTGGATGACAACATCAAGATCTTCGAGCTGACGCCCCCGGAAAGCCTGCTCAATGCCGAGCATCAGCAGAGCCTGTTGTATTCCTCCGACCTGGAACTGGGCGAAGCCACCAAGCAGATTTTCGAAGCAGTCGAACGCTTCAAGCCGACGCGCGTGGTGCTCGACAGCCTGTCGGAGATCCGTTTGCTGGCGCAGAGTTCGTTGCGTTATCGCCGACAGATTCTGGCGATCAAGCATTACTTCGTGCGCTACAACGCCACCGTATTGCTGCTTGACGACCTGACCACCGAGTCGCTCGACAAGACTGTGCACAGCGTTGCTCACGGGGTCATTCGCCTCGAAGAGCTGACACCTAACTACGGCGCCGAGCGCCGACGCGTGCGGGTGGTCAAGTACCGCGGCCAGAAGTATCGCGGTGGTTTCCATGACTTCACCATCATGGGCGACGGCGTGCATGTATTCCCACGACTGGTGGCGGCCGAACATCGCGGCGAGTACGCGCGATTGCAACTCTCGAGCGGCATCCCGGAAATGGACGCGCTCCTCGGCGGCGGCATCGAGACCGGCTCCAGTACGCTGATTCTCGGCCCTGCCGGTACCGGTAAATCGCTGATCTCGATGATCTTCGCTGCCGCTGCCGTACTACGCGGGGAAAAAGCCGCGCTGTTTATCTTCGATGAAGAACTCGGCCTGCTGTTTGAGCGGATGAAAAACATCGGCATCGACCTGAAAGCCTTGCAGGCCACCGGCAATCTGTTGATCGAACAAGTCGACGCCGCTGAACTGTCGCCAGGTGAGTTCTCCCATCGCGTGCGACGCTGCGTCGATGAAGGTCAAATCAAAACCGTGGTCATCGACAGCATCAACGGCTATCAGGCGGCAATGCCGGAAGAAAACGCGCTGGTGCTGCACATGCACGAGTTGTTGCTGTACCTGAACCGCAAAGGCGCGGCGACGTTCATGACGGTCGCCCAGCATGGTCTGGTCGGCGACATGCAAGCGCCGGTCGACATTACTTATCTGGCTGACACGGTGATTCTGTTGCGCTACTTCGAAGCACTGGGCAAAGTCCGCCGCGCGATCTCGATCATCAAGAAACGCACCGGCAGCCACGAATCGACCATTCGTGAATACCGCATTTCCACGCAAGGCATGACCATCGGTGAACCGCTGGAAGCCTTTCAAGGCGTGCTGCGAGGCGTCCCCACCTACCTCGGCGCGAGTAATCCGCTGTTGCAGGAAGAACACTTGTGACGGTTCAGGTGCCGCTGGCCGAACGGGCGCTGATTCTGGCGCCGGTGGGTCGCGACAGCCAGATTGCGCTGATGATCCTCAACGAGGCCGGCTACAGCGGACTCGTCACGCCAGGTCTGGATTCGCTGTGCACGGAGCTTGAACAGGGTGCCGGTCTGGTGCTGGTCGCCGCCGAAGCCTTGCGCGGACCGGAACTGGAAGCGCTGTTCCTGCACCTGGAGCAGCAGCCGGCGTGGTCGGATCTGCCCATTGTGCTGTTGACCCATCACGGCGGCCAGGAACAAGGCCCCTCCTCGCGGTTGAGCGATCTGTTGGGCAACGTGACATTCCTTGAGCGACCGTTCCATCCCGCGACACTGGTCAGTATGGTGTCCGCCGCATTGCGCGGCCGACGACGACAGTACGAGGCCCGCGACCGGCTGGTTGACCTCAGTGAAAGCGAGCGACGTCTGCAATCGACCCTGGAAACCCTTGAACAACAGGTCGAAGAGCGCACCGCACAACTGCGGCACAATGAAGAAGCCCTGCGCCAATCGCAGAAAATGGAAGCTGTCGGCCAACTCACTGGCGGTATCGCCCACGACTTCAACAACATGCTGACTGGCATCATCGGCAGCCTTGAGTTGTTACGTCGGCGCCTGGCCCGTGGACGTCTGGACGACCTCGACAGCCTGATCGATCTGGGCGTGACTTCGGCCAACCGTGCCGCCAGTCTGACCCACCGCCTGCTGGCATTTTCGCGTCGGCAATCACTCGATTCAAAAGCTGTGCAGATGAACACCCTGGTGCTGTCCATGGGTGAACTGCTGCAACGCAGCCTCAACGAAAGCATTCAACTGGACATGCGCCTCAACGACAAGTTGTGGGTCGCAGAGGCCGACCCCAATCAACTGGAAAGCGCCCTGCTCAACCTGGTCATTAATGCCCGCGACGCCATGCCCGACGGCGGCAAACTGGTGGTCGAGACCAGTAATCAGGTACTCAAGCGCGAATTCACCGAGGCCTACAGCAATCTCGAACCCGGTGATTACGTGATGCTCAGTGTCACCGACAACGGCAGCGGCATGCCGCAAAGTGTCATCAACCGGGCGTTCGATCCTTTTTTCACCACCAAACCGATTGGTCAGGGCACCGGGCTGGGCCTGTCGATGATCTACGGGTTCAGCAAGCAGTCCCGTGGCCATGTCTCGATTCACAGCGAGATCGATGAAGGCACCACGGTAAAACTTTATCTGCCGCGCTTTCGCGGTGAAGAACTGTCCAGTCCAGACTCGGCTATTCAACAAGCCCCGAATGCGCTGGACGGCGAAACCGTGCTGATCGTCGAGGACGACCCGGCAGTGCGCGTGCTGGTCTGCGCGGTGCTCGGTGAGTTGGGCTATGCCTTTGTCGAAGCCTGGGATGCTGACAGCGCCGTGCCGATTCTGAATTCGACGCAGCGTATCGATCTGCTGATCAGCGATGTCGGCCTGCCGGGCATGAACGGCCGGCAACTGGCAGAAGTCGGCCGCCAATATCGTCCGGGGCTGAAGGTTCTGTTTATCACCGGCTACGCCGAGCACGCCGCAGTGCGTGGCGGGTTCCTCGATTCGGGGATGCAGATGATCACCAAACCGTTCACTTTCGACCTGTTGACCGCCAAAGTGCGGGAGATGATCGAAAGCTGAAACCGCTGAAACTGTAGGAGCTGCCGAAGGCTGCGATCTTTTGATCTTGTTCTTGATCATCAACATCAAAAGATCGCAGCCTTCGGCAGCTCCTACAGGGCTTTACGCGAGCAATTCCTGAATCTTTTCCTGCAACACATCCAGGTCGAATGGTTTTTCCAGGATCGGCGCCTTGCGTGTGATCGGGCTGCCGGTTTCGCGGATTTCCTGCGGATAGCCGCTGATGAAAATCACCTTCAGGTCCGGGCGCAATTTGACGGCCGGTTCAGCGATCTGCACGCCGGAGATCCCGCCCGGCAAACGGAAATCGGTGATCAACATGTCCAGATGTGGCTTGCGCGCAAGAATCTCGAACGCCTGCTCGCCGTTTTCCGCCTGCAACACGCGATACCCCTGCCCTGACAAGTAATCCGTCAGGACCATCAAGATAACCGGTTCGTCCTCGACGACGAGTACTACATCTTGTGCATCTACGCTCATGGGAAGCCTTTGTTCAGTCAATAGCTGCTGATACGACCGTACGGTCAATCAGAGGTTGCGTCGGATGTGCCGTTTTCCTGAATTGGCAGACAAACGCGAAACAGGGCGCCTTCGTTGATTTCACTCTCGACGACGATGGAGCCGCCATGGGCGGCGACGATCTGCTCGGAAATGAACAGACCCAGCCCGAGCCCGGCCACTACCGTCTTGGCGGAAACCCGTTCGAACTGTTGGAAAATACGCTTCTGGTTCTCTTGGCTGATGCCGATGCCACGGTCCTGCACCTCGACCCGCGCCTCATCACCTTCACGGTAAACCCGCACCTGAATCGGGCTGCGACCGCCATAGCGCAGGGCGTTGGTGAGCAGATTGGTCACCACCTGCTCGATACGGAACTCGTCCCAATGGCCTTCCACCGGTACAGGCGCGGTGAACGACACTTCGGTTTCAGCAGCTTCGATCTGTGCCGCGAAGTTTTGCAGCAGGTTGCTCACCAGTTGCACCAGATCGAAACGGCTCGGTCGGATCGACAATTTGCCGGTGCGAATGCGTGACACGTCGAGCATGTCTTCGATCAGGCGGATCAGGCTTTTGATCTGGCGTTCATCGCGGTCGACCATGGCGTGCATCTTGTCGAGGGTGAACGCCGCAGCGTTGTCGCGGGCCAGGTGCATCTTGCGCAGCTGGGTTTCAAGGATCAGGCCATTAAGCGGCGTGCGCACTTCATGGGCGACGATGGACATGAAGTCATCGCGCATGCGCACCGCCTGCTCCAGTTCCAGCTGGGTGCTTTGCAGTTGTTGCAACAGTGCTTCCTGCTCGCGACGGGCCTGCTCCAGCGCTTCGAGCTGTTGCTTCATCGCCTTGCTCTGACGGTACAGATCGACGAAGACGTTGACCTTGCTCTTCACCGCGTGGATATCCAGCGGCTTGTGCAGAAAGTCCACTGCCCCGCTCTCGTAGCCCTTGAACGCGTAATTGAGTTCACGGCCGGCAGCGCTGACAAAAATGATCGGGATGTTCTTGGTTTTCTCGGTGCCGCGCATCAACTCGGCAAGCTCGAAGCCGTTCATGCCCGGCATCTGCACATCGAGGATGGCCATGGCGAACTCGTGTTGCAGCAGCAACGACAGCGCTTCATCCGCCGACAAGGCTTTGTAGACAGTACGGTCTTCACGCTTGATCAGCGCTTCGAGCGCCAGCAGGTTCTCCGGCAGATCGTCGACGATCAGCAGTTTGGCTTGGATATTACTCAGCATGCGATTCGTTCCAGCTCGACAAGCAGACGGCCGATGCCGTGAATGGGTAGGACATGGTCCGGCTGCTGAATCTTCAGTGCAGCCAAGGGCATGGTGGCGACTTGCGCGTCTTCGGGGTCTTGAACGATGGTCAGGCCACCGCGGCGTTTGACTTGCGCCAGCCCGCGCGCGCCATCGTGATTGGCGCCGGTGAGCAGTACGGCGGCCAGCGACTCTCCGTAGGCGTCAGCCGCCGATTCAAACAGATAGTCGATCGATGGCCGGGAATAATGCACGCGCTCCTCAAGGCTCAGCGAGAGGCTGCGATCCTGCTCCACCGACAGGTGATAACCCGGCGTGGCGAAATACACATTGCCGGCAACGATATCCTGCTTGTCAGCAGCCTCGTGCACCGGCATGTCCACGCGGCGGGCGAAGACTTCGGCCAATTGACTACGGCGTTCTTCGGGCAGATGCAGGACCACAACGATCGGCAACCTATAGCCTCGGCGCAGCGGTCCGAGCAGGCTCAGCAGCGCCTCGACGCCGCCGGCGGAAGCCCCGACCACAATCGCCTCGACGCGAGGTAAATCCACGGCCTCGTTCATGTTTTGCGGTAGATCCGTTCTTGTTTGACCAGCGGTTCGAACTGGTTCGCGTAACCGGAGAAATCCAGCGTTTCCTTGCTGCCCAGCACCAGAAATCCACGGTGGCACAGCGATTCATGAAACAGACCGAAGGCTCGGTCCTGAAGTTTCTTGTTGAAGTAAATCAGTACGTTGCGACAGGAAATCAATTGGGTTTCGGAGAACACACTGTCCGTCGCCAGACTATGGTCGGCGAAGGTCACGTTCTCGCACAGGCTCTTGTCGAAAATCGCATAACCGTACGCTGCCGTGTAGTAGTCGGCAAACGAACGCTGACCACCGGCCTGCTGATAGTTGGCCGTATACGCACGAACATTCTCCATGGAGAAAATCCCCTGCTTGGCCTTGTCCAGCGAGCGCGGGTTGATATCGGTGGCATAGATGATCGTGCGATCGAGCAGGCCTTCTTCGCGCAACAAAATCGCCATCGAATAGACCTCCTCGCCCGTGCTGCACCCGGCAATCCAGATCTTGATCGACGGATAGGTGCGCAGCAACGGCACCACTTCCCTGCGAATGGCGAGGAAGTGCGACGGATCGCGGAACATCTCGCTGACCGGAATCGTCAGCAATTGCAGCAACTGCATGAACGCCGTCGGATCGTGCAGGACTTTTTCCTGCAGCGCCGAAATGGTCGCGCATTCGAACTGGCTCAGCGCGTGCTGCACCCGGCGCTTGATTGAAGCGCCGGAGTAATCGCGAAAATCGTAGCTGTACTTGAGGTAAATCGCCTCAATCAACAAGCGCAGTTCGATTTCACTGTTTCGTTCAGCTGGCGTACTACGTTCCACTAAATGCGTTCCATCTTCGGTAACCACACGCGAATCAGCGAGAACAAGCGATCCAGGTCGATAGGCTTGGCCAGGTAATCATTGGCGCCCGCCTGCAGGCAGCGCTCCTGATCGTCTTTCATGGCCTTGGCCGTTACCGCGATGATCGGCAGCTTGCGCCAGCGCGGATCCTTGCGGATTTCAATGGTGGCTTCGAAACCATCCATTTCCGGCATCATCACGTCCATCAACACCAGATCGATGTCCTCGACTTCATTGAGTCTTTCAATCGCCTCACGACCGTTACGGCCGATCACCACGACTGCGCCTTTGGTCTCCAGGGCACTGGTGAGGGCGAAAATGTTGCGCACATCGTCGTCCACCAGCAGCACCTTGCGACCCTCGAAGACCTTGTCGCGGCTGCGCGCGGTCTTGAGCATCTTCTGCCGTTCATGGGACAACTGCGATTCGACTTTGTGCAGAAAGAGTGTGACCTCATCCAGCAAGCGCTCTGGCGAGCGTGCGCCCTTGATGATGATCGAGCGCGAGTACTTGCGCAGTTCGGCCTCTTCATCGCGAGTCAGGTTGCGTCCGGTATAGACGATGACCGGCGGGAACGAGCAGATGTCCTCGGTGGACATGCGCTTGAGCAGGTCATTGCCGAGCATGTCCGGCAATTTCAGGTCGATGACCATGCAGTCGTAGATCGTCGTGCGCAGCAGCTCCAGCGCGTCCTGCGCGAGGCCGACGGCGGTGATTTCGATGTCTTCGTCGCCGATCAGTCGGGCAATGCTCTCGCGCTGCAAGTCGTCGTCCTCGACCAACAGCACGCGTTTGACCTTCTGGGTCAGCTTGGCCTCAAGACGGGCGAACACGTCCTTGAGCTCTTCGCGGGTGGTCGGTTTGACCGCGTAACCGATCGCACCCATGTGCATCGCCGCTTCGACGCGGTCCTCGACGGAAATCACATGCACCGGGATGTGCCGGGTTCCGGCGTGTTCCTTCAGACGCTGCAGCACGGTGAGGCCGGAGTGATCCGGCAGACGCATGTCGAGCAGGATGGCATCCGGGACGAATTCTTTGGCCAGGTCGTAGCCCTCGTCCGCGCCATGAGCCACCAGGCACTGATAGCCAAGCTCATGCGCCAGATCGTAGAGGATATGCGCAAAGTTCGGCTCGTCTTCCACCACCAGGATGCAGCGCGTGGCGAATGGCGCTTTGTTACGGTCATCGGCGAAGCGCGGAATGTGCACCGGCGTCAACGGCGAAACAACCGGCGCCAGTGGCACGCTGGCCACCGCCGCTGGCGGGGTAAAGGTCAACGGAGCGAACGGCACTTCATTGGTCTCGTCGAACTGCTGCGGCAACACCAGCGTGAACACACTGCCCTGGCCCGGCGTACTGCTGACGCTGATCGAACCGCCGAGCAAGGTCGCCAGATCCCGCGAAATCGACAGGCCCAGACCGGTGCCGCCGTACTTGCGGTTAGTGGTGCCGTCGGCCTGGCGGAAGGCTTCGAAAATGCTTTCCTGCTGATCGGCAGCAATGCCAATACCCGAATCGCGCACGATGAACGCGACGCGATCATCCGGCTGGCCGGCAATGGTCAGGCTGACTGCGCCCTTCTCGGTGAACTTCACGGCGTTGGACAGCAGGTTCTTGATCACCTGCTCCAGACGCTGACGGTCGGTGTAGAGCATGCCCGGCGCGCCAGGTTGCAAATCGACACTGAAGGTCAGCTGCTTGTCTGCCGCCAGAGGCTCGAACACGCTGCGCAGACCATCGGCCAGACGCGCCACGCTGGTGTTCTCCGGAATCACTTCGAGCTTGCCCGCCTCGACCTTGGAGATGTCCAGAATATCGTTGATCAGGTTGAGCAGATCGTTGCCGGCAGAGTAGATCGATTCGGCAAACTTGACCTGTTCGGCGCTGAGGTTGTCTTGCGGGTTCTCCGCCAGCAGCTTGGCCAGAATCAGCGAACTGTTGAGCGGTGTGCGCAGTTCGTGGGACATGTTGGCGAGGAATTCGGACTTGTACTTGCTCGAACGCTGCAACTCTTCGGCGCGTTCTTCGAGTTGTACCTGGGCCTGGTTGAGTTCGGTGTTCTTCAGGTCCATGGCGTCGCGCTGTTCGGCCAGGGTCTGCGCCTGCTCGGCGAGTTGCTCGTTGGTCTGCTCCAGTTCGACCTGCTGGGTTTCCAGATGCGCCTGGGACTCCTTGAGAATCCGCGACTGCTCTTCCAGTTCTTCGTTGGCGGTTTTCAGCTCTTCCTGCTGCACCTGCAACTCTTCGTTGAGCTGCTGGGTTTCGGCCAGCACTTCCTGCAAGCGCTGACGGTAGCGCGCAGCTTCGATGGAGGTGCCGATATTGCCGGCAATCAGTTCCAGCAATTCGATATCGCGATCCGTGAGCGGCCGCAGGAAACCCAGTTCGATCACGCCATTGACCCGGTCGTCATCGCTGGTCGGCACTACCAGCACACTGTGCGGCAAGCCCTCGCCCAGCCCAGAACTGACTTTGAAGTAGTCCGACGGCACCGAATCCAGACGGATCAGCCGCGCCTGTTGCGCCACCTGGCCGACAATGCCTTCGCCGCTGTAAATCGACTGATCTTGTTCTTCCTGCTCGCGAGAGAAGCCGTAAGTGGCCACCCGCTTGAGGCCGCCATGTTCTTCACGCACGTACAGCGCGGCCACGGCGGTGCCCAGGTATTGCGCGCAGAACTGCAGAATATTGCGCCCCAGCAAATTCAGCGTCAGTTGCCCCAGCACCTGCTCGGCCAGCTCGGTCTGACCATTGCGCAACCACGCCTGCTGCTCCAGACGTTCGGCACTGGCTTGCTGTGCGGCAAGGTTGGCGCTGTAGTTGGTCGACAGATTGACCAGATCACGACGGCCGATATAGGCCAGCAAGCCGCTGATACCGGCAATGAAAATCAGGTAGAGGCTGATGCTCCAGATCGTGGTGCGGCGCACGTCTTCATTGCGCGTCGTGCGCAGAACCTGTTCGGTTTCGATGACGTCTTCAAATTGCTTGCGGATTTCGTCCGTCAGGCGTTTGCCACGTCCAGCCTTGACCGCGCCCCGGTAATCGCCGCTGGAGCGCTGCAGATCGATCATCGATTGTGCGTAATTGGCCCACTCGATCTGCAAGGCCTGCAAACGACGCAAGCGATCGGTCTGCACCGGGTTATCGGCGGTCAGATCGAGCAAAGTACTGAGCGCCACCGCGATACGCGGTTTGGCAGTTTCGTAAGGGTCAAGGAAATGCTCGTCGCCGCTAAGCAAGAAACCGCGCATGCCGGTTTCCAGGTCCACGGTGAGCTTCACCGCTTCGTTGGCGTTATTGATCACCCGGTCGGTGTGCTCCACCCACTGGATCACCGACAGCAGATAAGTAATCAGCGACACGAAGAACACGGCACTGAGCACACCGACGCCCAAGGGCAGACTGATGTTGCGACTCAGGAGTTTACGAAACCGTTGCTCATCAACCGTAGACGGAGAGGACATGGGGCAGCCTTGTCGAACTGTTGAAAAACAGGCAGTTTGCCCCAAAACGGCGGCATGGATCCATTTTTCTCACACCTTTCGCAGCAAATTCCTACGCTCACCGGCATGTTCATGCCCCTGAACAGTTATCCTTGCGCCCCCATCTGCGGCTATGCTTTTTTTGCGTCGGGCGGGGAACTTGTGGCACTGCGCCACTTACTGATGAAGAAGCCCGGCACTTTTGATCGACCGGCGACCCTGAACTGACTTTCGAGAGCCTTATTATGTCTACCCCCGCCTCCACCATCCTTGTCGTAGAAGACGACGACATCGTGCGCATGCTGATCGTCGATGTGCTGGAGGAGCTGGAGTTCACGGTGCTCGAAGCAGACGGCAGCGAACAGGCACTGGAAAAGCTTGAAGACTCAAGTCTGCACATTGATCTGATGATGACCGACGTCGGCCTGCCGGGCATGGATGGCCGCGAACTGGCGACCGAAGCACGCAAACTGCGCCCCGCCCTGCCGATTATGTTTGCCAGCGGTTATGCCGAATCCATTGATGTACCCGCAGGCATGCATGTAATCGGCAAACCGTTTTCAATTGATCAGTTGCGTGACAAGGTAAAAGCCATATTGAACAATTAACAACAGGAAATAGCAGCCGAAGCAACTTGTTATATCCACGCATAATTCGCAACGCACTAAACCTGTAATTACTGATCACCGCAGTTCTATCCTGAGTCAACTCTTTGATCTGTGGCGCCTGACAAATCAGCGCCGCTAACAAAGACACTTGAAGCTTACCCGACTCAGGATAGAAGACATGCGCCCCGCAGTAATCAATAAAACTTCATACGTCGATCGTTCTCTTTTCGACAAACAGGAAAGAGCCAACATCACCCAAGCGCTGAATGCTGCCCTTCTACGTTCGCATCCCACTTTGACATTTGAGCAGTACAGCGCGAGCGCGTCTTTACCCGAGACAACCAGGCTTAGCCTGCAGAACCTGTTTTTCCCCTACGTTGCCGGCAGCACGTTCGATGAAGCCTATGAGCCAGCACGTCATGCCTTGCAGAAAATGATTGAAACCGAGCAGTTCTCGCATCTTTGCGAAATTCATGGTTTTCCGGCGAACGCTAGAATCGGTGTCGACGGCGAAGGCAGTATCTTTGGAATATTTGAACACGCCAAACATGAGCTACCCATCGGCGGAAGCGCAGAGACGCTGATGCTGGCCGAGTTTGCGGAAATAACCGGTGGCTATGTTTATTCCGGTTACGACATTGGCATTGAGCAATGGCTTGCCTTTGAAGGTTTGAATCTGCCGCAGACCATTGGCGACATCAAACAATTGATCGCCTATTTGATTTTTGAACTTCCCGCCCCTCCCGACTCCGGCGATTACCACGAGTTACTGAACAGTGAAGCGGATTCACCGTTTCATTTATCGCGCGCCAAACGCGAAATCATCACACAAGCCATTCAGGAAGCGACTGAAGGCAAGAGCACTCTTCTGAAAAAACTGTCCCTCGCCGATTTCAAGCAGATTCCCATCGCCACTAAACGCAAGCACGTGGACGACATTATTACCGACTGTTTGAAGCAGAACTTTGCCAGTGACCTGGGCCGAAAGCTCCATGAGTGCCTCGACTGGCATCTGGAAACGGACGATCAGCACGTGCGCGCCAATCAGCTTCGCGAAATCCTGCAGGCCGCGCTGGTCATCGATCTGGAGGCGCGGACCAACTCGCCCATCCTCGCCGGTTACGACCTGTATCAACCGGCCAATGCAACCCGCCATGCTGCACAAGTGCGTGAAAGCCTCGAGCAGCATCTCGTTAGCGAAGGCTTGATTGAACCAGACTACGCCCTGCTGGCGGCACACCTGTTACTGGCCGGCTCCGCCGCTGAATTTCTGATCGCCGATATACCGCCTGATCTGACCCTGGAAAAACCTGGCTGGGTCGTCATCGCTCAAGCGGTGGCGTTGATCGAACACGCCTCGCCGGGGTCCTCCCGAATGATGACATATAGCCAAATCAAGGCGTTTGCAGAACTGGCTCCGCTGTCCCCCGAACAAATCGAACTGCACCAGGTAGCTGGATTCACCCCGACGATCAATTGGGCAGTACTCAATGGCGTGATCGACTACCGAGCCCAAAAAGATTACGACAAGCCCACGCTGGTCAAGGCTACCGCGCACTTCGAGCGCTACATGGAGGCCCTCAGCCAATCGGAGACGGGTCTGTCGCGAACGCCCACCGAGCGCAGAACAATCGCCCTTGAGGCATTAAAGAAGGTGATGCCCGAAGGCAGTTACCTCGAAAAGAAAGGGTTCTCCATCAAATACCTGAGCAGCTTCAAAGACCGCAGCTGGCTCGAGGGACTCAAGGCGGCGCACCCGGCCGGCATTCTCAGCGAGTTCTATGATGCGCTGCTTAGCACAACCGGCAACAGCGAATACGCGATAAACAAACTGCTGCGCCTGCGCTTCTCGATAGTGGATCTCTACCTGTCCGGCGACCTGATCGAAAATGGCAAGTTGACAGACCGATTTCAGCAACAAAGCGATTTCAAGCCACCCGCTGACGCATTTGCCCGATTGTCCGAACTCGAATTGCCTGGCGTACTGTTCGATCAAGCCTTCGATTGCTATTACAAAGACGTGCGCGAGGGAATGTCTTCGGTCATGAAAATGGCGATTTCGAACATGCCCGAGCGCGATAGACAGGCGCTCACCAACGGCTACATGACGCTTTACACCGTCAGAAAGGAAGTCAATCCACTCAATCCACAGGAAGAAACCCAATTCGCTCGTGACGAAGCGAAAGGTCGCTACGGCCTTATTCTGTGCTGTAACAATGACGATGCATTGCGTACTTATGAGTTATTCAGCTTGCGCGGTCTGTGTCGCGAACGCCCCGAATTACTGGTGTTATTGCAAAGCACGCAGATCATCGATGCTCGCCCGACACTCTCCTTCACCGGCAGCCGGTACGACTTCCAGGCAAAGAACAAAGCCGTGGAATGGCCTCTCGATTTCGCGGCTTACAGCGAGGGCAGCGAGCCCCGAGGTGGCGTGACGTCTCGCGTAGTGGTGGAAAAGCTCTGGCACCTGAATCTGGCCGCCACGGACAATCGACCGGTTTCCCTGTTCTTTTCCCGCGAGGTCGATGACATCGCCGAATGCATCCTGACCCACCATCCTGTGGCCAGCCGTGCCGAGCTGTACGCCTCACTGAATGTGCAGACGGAGTTGGAGGAATGGCGCACAACCATAGAAACCGTTGAACGCTTGGCGATCAACGTGATCGTGCCGTTCAAACAATGTATTGAAGATATCCGTTCGGGGCGTACTGATCGGGTTTCCGAGGGCATCGGTGGCTGTGTGCTGGATGGCCTGTCGGTCATCGGTTTGTTGATTGGTCTGGGGGCAAGCGCGGCAAGTATCGCCGCCAAGACCGGGTCAACCACACTCAAGGTATTGAAAATCTCCAGGGCCGTGGCTCGTGTAGCGCTGTCGTTGATCAATCCGCTGGATGGCTTGCCGACACTGGCACGCAAAGGTCTGCGGCTCGCGGGCCGTGGCATCGTCTTCGTCGGCGAAAACGCACTGAGTACGGCGCGAACCGCCAATGCCCAGTTGCGCAAACTCGTGCGCGGTGCAAATGCCCCTGAGTTGATCAAGTTCGAACGGCTGACCGATATGCGCCAGGCGACCTGGCGCGGGGCGGACGGTGTGAGCCAGGCCGTCGATATTGCCGTGCTGCAACGCAACAAGCGCTGGCACGCACTCAACCTCAAAGTCGGCGGTGCCTGGGGGCCGCGCCTGAAGTTCCTCAATCTGGGGAATTTCTCGCCGTTGAAACGATTGTTCGCTCGCGCCAGGCCCTTCAGTTACACGCAGGGATATCTGACCAAAGCCATTCCCCACGCGAAAAGCAAACTCGACAACACGATCGGCATGCTCAGCAACATACACGAGGACGATCACCATGTTCGCTCGCTGCTCAAGCATGTCTTTGGCACTGACTCTAACGAAGCAATTGAATACATCACCCACAATTTGCGCGCCATGCGCAAGGATCTCGACTCCGTTGATCTCACCAATATGGTATTCCGCCCGCATGAGCCGGACATCCTCGCGGCACTGCGTGTCGATACCTACAAACACTGGAGAGCCGGCGTGGACGCTGGCGTGAAAGTCGATAAAAACGCAGGTCAGTTTCTCGCGATCTACCCGGACAATCTGGATGAGTTCTATCAAGTGTCCAGGTATGACGATGGCAGCATTGGCGATGTCATCGTCCATGAAATGTCGCACGGCGCTCCGGGAACGCTCGACCTTTACTACGGCGAAGTGCTTGCCGGGGTTACTCCCGCCGAGTTCGATGCCGTCGGGCTGCTTGAATTTGCCAGGGACGCGCACAGGGCCCATCCGGATAATCTGAGCAATCCCCATTTCCGCTTTGCCAAGCGTGAGGAATACATCGAGTTCAAGCGAATCAAGGACGGGCTGCCAAAAGTGGTCCAAGACCATCCCGCATTGTTGAATGCGGAATCCTATGCACTGTCTGTCTCGCTCCTGGACCAGCAAGTGACCGCGCCCGCGGCGTTTCAACTCAACCTCTCGGCCATGGAAAACGCTTTGAAGAACACGGCTCCCGGTGCTTTTATCCAGGGGCCGCTGTTGCTTAATCTCGCCAAACCGATGTGAAGAGAAACAGGGCGCATCCAAGCTTTATGGCTGTGGTTTAATTGCGCCCTTTTTTCTCACCTGCTTTAAAGGATCTGCCCCCATGACCCAACCCGATAACACCAAAGTCCTGGTCATCGGCTACGTCTGGCCCGAGCCGCGCTCTTCCGCGGCCAGTGGTCATGTGATGCAGATCCTCGAAACCTTCCTGCAACAAGGCTGGGACATTACCTTCAGCAGCCCGGCCGGTCCCGGCGAGCACAAGGCGGATCTTGCCGCACTCGGCATTCGTGAGGTGCCGATCGAACTCAACAACAGCAGCTTCGATCAATTCATCAGCGGACTGGCGCCGGACATCGTCTTGTTCGACCAATTCATGATGGAAGAGCAGTTCGGCTGGCGAGTTGAAAAACACTGCCCTCAGGCGCTGCGCGTGCTGGAAACTTCCGACCTGCAAAGTCTGCGGCATGCGCGTCATCAGCGACTCAAGTCTCGTCTGAAGGTCAATCCTGACCAGAATGATTTCAGTGATGTCTTTGCCCCGGCCCTGCGCGACGAGTTCGAACTGATGGCCGAAACCGATCTGGCCAAGCGTGAAATCGCCGCGCTGTATCGTTGCGATCTGAACCTGATGATCTCCGAAGTGGAGATCGAATTGTTGATCGAGCAGTTCGGCTTGCCCCGACAATTGCTGCACTGGTGCCCGCTGATGATCGACCCGCCTGCGGTCGAACCTGCAACATTTGCGGATCGGGCGCACTTTCTGAGTATCGGCAACTTCCGCCACGCACCCAACTGGGATGCCGTGCTGTGGATGAAAACCACGATCTGGCCGCTGATTCGCCAACAGTTGCCCCAGGCACAATTGCACATTTACGGCGCGTATACGCCGCCGAAAGCCACAGCGCTGCATAACGCCCGCGAAGGTTTCCACATCATGAACTGGGCCGAAGATGCATTGCAGGTCATGTCTGCCGCGCGAGTCTGCCTGGCGCCCTTGCGATTTGGTGCCGGTATCAAGGGCAAACTGGTCGACGCCATGCTTTGCGGTACACCCAGTGTCACCACGCCGATTGGCGCCGAGGCCATGCAGGGCGATCACGCGTGGCCCGGTGCAGTCACCAGCAGCGCAGTGGAGTTCGCCAACAGTGCCGTGGCGCTTTACAACGACGAGTCGCGCTGGCAGGACGCTCGTCTGGCGGGATACACGCTGTTGAATGAACGCTACCCACAACCAGTACATGGTCCGGCATTGATTGAAAAACTGCGTTATTGCCAACGGAACTTAGAACACCTCAGATCCAACAACTTCATTGGCAGCATGCTCCGTCATCACTCGCACAAAAGCACCCAGTACATGGCGCAATGGATCGAAGCGAAAAACCGACACACACAACAAACACCGGACATATAAGTACGCCTTTTACACGACTTGCATTAAAAGCAAACTTGGCCGAACACCCGGCACCCGTTATAAACATCCTGCGCGCGCAATTCCGACAACTTTCGTTTTCAATTGCAGGATGTACAACATGAACAATCTTGATAATTTCCAACCTTATCAATGGATGGCGGATTCGCCGCAAATCGACAACTTGTCGCTTTTCGAACTTAGTTTGCCGGGTGCCCATAACGCTGGCTGCGACTGGGAAGCGGGTTATGCACTGATACCCGGTAAAAACTGGCTCGCCTGCCAGGATGTCTCCTTTTATTCACAATTGAATCGCGGTGTTCGAGCACTCGACGCCCGCCTGACTTACGATAACAAAGCGCAAGGACTGGCAAAGTTCCGCTTCCACCACAACGGCTACCTTTCTTCCCGTACGCTTGAAGATCTTGTACGCGACGTCAAAGCTTTTTATGAAAGGAACATCAATGAATTCATCATTCTGGACTTTCATGAATTGGGTAGTGGCAAGGACGCATTCGATCATTCGGAGTTTCAAGCGTTGATACTGCAACACTTGGGCGACCGAATGATCCCGACCCGGAATCTGCACCTGACGCTTGGCCAGCTCAAAGCGATCAGCCCATTGCAGCGCATCATGGTGGCAGCCCCCATGACCTGGGAAACCGAGGACTACCGTATCTATGGAAGAATCCAGCACAAGTGGATCGGAAAGCAGCTTGTCAGTTCTCTCGATCTGCAGGGTTACATCAAAGAAGTATTGAGCACTGCCAACAGCACACTTCGCCCGTGGTCGCTGTCAGCAACCAGTTTTTCGATTGGCGGCCCTCAGCGAATTCTGGATGATCTCGACCACTGGTTTGACCCAGCCAGATCGGATTGGGCCAAAAAGTGCAACATCATCAATTTCGACTTTATTAAAAACTCGAACATTGTACGTTTCTGCCAGATGGCCAATCTGGAAAAAGCCATCGAGAAGTCCAGAGGCAGCGTCCGCGAGCAGACCGCTTGAGTGAAGCTGGCGCAAGTCCCGAGAAACGAGGCATGATCGGCAGGCGATAACAAAAAAAGTAGCTCGCCATGACTCGAACCGCCCGCGTGACCGACCCTTCATACGAGTTGATGGATGACCACAACGGGTTGTCCATCATCTACCGCCAGCACGGTTTTCCGTGCCCGCTGGTGCGCTGGCATTTCCACAAGGAATATGAACTGCACCTGATTGTCGCCAGCTCGGGCAAGGTGTTTATCGGTGACTACATTGGCAACTTCTATCCCGAAACCCTGTTCCTCACTGGCCCCAATTTGCCGCACAACTGGATCAGCCAGGTGGCCGAGGACGAGGTCGTTGAAAAGCGCGACATGCTGGTCAACTTCACCGACGAGTTGTTCGAGAGTGGCCACCAGGTGTTTGCCGAACTGAAGACCCTGGCGCCCCTGCTGGAACGTGCGCAGTACGGCATCGAGTTTCGCTGCAAACGTACCATCCGCCAGGCCATGACGCTGATGCAGCGCATCGCCGACAGCAAGGGCATCACCCGCCTCGGGCACTTCTTTATCCTGATGGAATTGCTCGCGGCCAGCGATGATTTCCAGCTGTTGTCCGGCGCCACCACCCCGCAACTGGCCGATGAGCACAATATCGATCGTACCAACCGGGCCGTCGACTATATTTTCAGCCACTACGCCCGCGATATCTCGCTGGAGGAAGTCGCCGCGCATCTGGGCATGACGCCGACCTATTTCAGCCGAGTGTTCAAACAGGCCACCGGGCGCAATTTCATCGAGTTCGTCAATCGCTTGCGTATCAGCAAGTCCTGCGAGCTGCTGGCCGATGGCGACAAACCGGTGACCGAGGTGTGTTTCGAATCGGGGTTCAACAACATTTCCAACTTCAATCGGCGCTTTCAGCAGCTCAAGGGCATGACGCCGTCGCACTATCGGCGGCTTGCGGTGCAGCGCCTGACTGAACAAAACCATCTCTGACAACGCAACTCCCCTGTAGGAGTGAGCCTGCTCGCGATAGCGGTGTGACAGCGTGCAGATATGTTGGCTGACACTCCGCTATCGCGAGCGGGCTCACTCCTACAAGTTGCGATGCCACTCCGGAAACCTGTACGCATCCGACAGCACCTCTGCGCTGAAAAGCCCTTCCCTGCATTCGCCCCACAAAAGCCCAGTGCAAAAAAGTATCGATCAAAGTGTTAGGGATGATTTGTCAGCCCTGCGATTGAAGGCTGTAATCAGCGCACATTCTTCCTGCACAGGAAGACACAAAAACAATAACTGTCCTTCTGTAACCCTACGGGTGCAGAAAAGGAGTGCACGATGCAACCGACTGCAAAAGCTCTGCTTGCCCTCACCTGCATGACCCTCAGCAGCGTCAGCCTTGGCGCCCAGACCCTGACCATCGCCACCGTCAACAACAGCGACATGATCCGCATGCAAAAACTCTCGAAAACCTTCGAGACCGAGCATCCGGACATCAAGCTCAATTGGGTCGTGCTCGAAGAAAACGTCCTGCGCCAACGCCTGACCACCGACATCGCCACCCAGGGCGGCCAGTTCGACGTGTTGACCATCGGCATGTACGAAGCCGCACTGTGGGGCGCCAAAGGCTGGCTGGAACCGATGAAGGATCTGCCGGCCAGTTACGCTCTCGACGATGTGTTCCCATCGGTGCGTGAAGGCTTGTCAGTCAAGGGTTCGCTGTACGCCCTGCCGTTCTACGCGGAAAGCTCGATCACCTATTACCGCACCGACCTGTTCAAGGATGCCGGCCTGACCATGCCGGAGCGTCCGACCTGGGAGCAGATCGCCGGTTTCGCCGAAAAACTCACCCACAAAGACAAAGAGCAGTACGGCATCTGCCTGCGCGGCAAGGCCGGTTGGGGCGAGAACATGGCGCTGATCACGACGGTTGCCAACGCCTACGGCGCGCGCTGGTTCGATGAGCAGTGGAAACCGGAATTCAGCGGGCCGGAGTGGAAAAACGCGCTGAATTTCTACGTCGACACCATGAAGAAATCCGGCCCGCCGGGCGCCTCCAGCAACGGTTTCAACGAAAACCTTGCGCTGTTCAACAGCGGCAAATGCGCGATCTGGGTCGATGCCAGCGTCGCCGGCTCGTTCGTCACCGACAAGACCCAGAGCAAGGTTGCTGATCACGTCGGCTTCACTTTCGCCCCGCATCAAGTGACCGACAAAGGCTCGGCCTGGTTGTATTCATGGGCGCTGGCAATCCCGACCAGTTCCAAAGCCAAAGACGCCGCCAAAGAATTCAGCGCTTGGGCGACGTCAAAAGAGTACGGCGAACTGGTCGCCAAGACTGACGGCATCGCCAACGTACCGCCCGGCACCCGCGCCTCGACCTACAGCGATGCCTACATGAGCGCCGCGCCGTTTGCCAAGGTCACGCTGGAATCGCTGAAAGCGGCTGATCCGAGCAAGCCAACGCTGAAACCGGTGCCGTACATCGGTATTCAACTGGTGACCATTCCTGAGTTCCAGGCGGTGGGCACCCAGGTCGGCAAGCTGTTCTCGGCGGCGCTGATCGGCCAGACCACGGTGGATCAAGCCCTGACTGCCGCGCAGCAAACCACTGAACGCGAGATGAAGCGCGCCGGTTATCCCAAGTAACCGCCTCTAAACCTGTGGGAGCTGGCTTGCCAGCGATGAGGCCGGCACATTCGACATTGCTGTCGGCTGACCTATTGCTATCGCTGGCAAGCCAGCTCCCACAGGGGCCGCGCCGATGTCAGGAATGTTGTCTTTCCTGAACATGTTTCTGCACCCAATTGGTTGTGATCACCATGAATACTTCAACTGCCAAAGCCCACATCGACCTGTCGCAGCCTGCGCGCAAAGTCCGCGTACGCAATCCCGGCTGGTTTCTGGTCAGCCCTTCGGTGGCCCTGTTGCTGCTGTGGATGATCGTGCCGCTGGGCATGACCATCTACTTCTCGATGATCCGCTACAACCTGCTTTACCCCGGTGAAAACCAGTTCGTCGGGTTGGAGAACTTCACATACTTCCTGACGGATTCGGGTTTCATGCCCGGTGCGACCAACACCTTGCTGCTGGTCGGCAGCGTGTTGTTGATCAGCGTGGTGCTCGGCGTACTCATCAGTGCGTTGCTTGAAGCGAGTGAGTTCCTCGGTCGCGGCATCGTGCGGGTTATGCTGATCTCGCCGTTCTTCATCATGCCCACGGTCGGTGCGCTGATCTGGAAGAACCTGATTTTCCATCCGGTCTCGGGGATCCTCGCTTACCTCTGGAAGTTGTTCGGCGCGCAACCGGTGGACTGGCTCGCCCACTACCCGCTGCTGTCGATCATCATCATTGTTTCGTGGCAATGGCTGCCCTTCGCGATCCTGATTCTGATGACGGCGATGCAGTCCCTCGATCAGGAACAGAAAGAGGCCGCGCGTCTCGACGGCGCCGGGCCGATCGCAATCTTCTGGCACCTGACCCTGCCGCATCTGGCACGGCCGATTGCCGTGGTGGTGATGATCGAAACGATCTTCCTGCTGTCGGTGTTCGCCGAGATTTTCACCACCACCAACGGTGGCCCCGGCTACGCCTCGACCAACCTCGCCTACCTGATCTACAACCAGGCGCTGGTGCAGTTCGACGTCGGCATGGCCTCGGCGGGCGGTTTGATTGCCGTGGTCATCGCCAACATCGCCGCGATCATTCTGGTGCGGATGATCGGCAAAAACCTGACTGACAAAGCCTGAGGCCTGCCATGACTCTTCAACAATCCCGCCGGCTGCAAAGCCTGCTGCTCGGCACCCTGGCCTGGGCCATCGCGATCGTGATTTTCTTCCCGATCTTCTGGATGCTGATGACCAGTTTCAAAACCGAAATCGACGCGTTCGCCACGCCGCCGCAGTTCATCTTCACGCCGACGCTGGAGAACTACCTGCACATCAATGAGCGCAGCGATTACTTCAGTTTCGCCTGGAACTCGGTGGTGATTTCCTTCAGCGCCACGGCCCTGTGCCTGTTGATCGCGGTGCCGGCAGCGTACTCGATGGCCTTCTACGAAACCCAGCGCACCAAAGGCACGTTGCTGTGGATGCTCTCGACCAAAATGCTGCCGCCGGTGGGCGTGCTGATGCCGATCTACCTGCTGGCGAAGAGTTTCGGCCTGCTCGATACGCGCATCGCGCTGATCGTGATCTACACGCTGATCAACCTGCCGATCGTGGTCTGGATGGTTTACACCTACTTCAAGGACATCCCCAAAGACATCCTCGAAGCCGCCCGTCTCGACGGCGCCACGCTGTGGCAGGAAATGGTCCGCGTGCTGCTGCCGATCGCCAAGGGTGGCCTCGCTTCGACCGTGCTGCTATCGCTGATTCTGTGCTGGAACGAGGCGTTCTGGTCGCTGAACCTGACCTCGTCGAAAGCCGCGCCACTGACCGCGTTGATCGCCTCGTATTCGAGCCCGGAAGGCTTGTTCTGGGCCAAGTTGTCGGCGGTGTCGACCCTGGCGTGTGCGCCGATTCTGATCTTCGGCTGGATCAGCCAGAAACAACTGGTGCGCGGCCTCTCGTTCGGCGCCGTGAAATGAAGATTGAAAAGCAAAAGATCGCAGCCTTCGGCAGCTCCTACATGGAATGTCGTATCGGCATAAATCTCCTGTAGGAGCTGCCACAGGCTGCGATCTTTTGATCTTAAAAAAACAACAATGTGGAGGCCCATCCTCATGGCCAACCTGAAAATCAAGAATCTGCAAAAAGGCTTCGAAGGTTTCTCCATCATCAAAGGCATCGACCTTGAGGTGAACGACAAGGAGTTCGTGGTCTTCGTCGGCCCGTCGGGCTGCGGCAAATCCACCCTGCTGCGGCTGATCGCGGGTCTGGAAGAAGTCAGCGACGGCACCATCGAACTCGATGGCCGCGACATCACCGAAGTCAGCCCGGCCAAGCGCGATCTGGCGATGGTGTTCCAGACCTACGCGCTGTACCCGCACATGACCGTGAAAAAGAACATGTCGTTCGCCCTCGATCTGGCCGGCGTACCGAAAGCCGAAGTCGAGAAGAAGGTCGGCGAAGCGGCGCGCATTCTCGAACTCGGGCCGATGCTTGAGCGCAAGCCGAAACAGCTCTCCGGCGGCCAGCGCCAGCGTGTTGCGATCGGCCGCGCCATCGTGCGCAATCCGAAAATCTTCCTCTTCGACGAACCCCTCTCCAACCTCGACGCCGCGCTGCGCGTGCAGATGCGTCTGGAGCTGCTGCGCCTGCACAAAGACCTGCAAGCGACGATGATCTACGTGACCCACGATCAGGTCGAAGCGATGACCATGGCCGACAAAGTCGTGGTGCTCAATGGCGGCAAGATCGAACAGGTCGGCTCGCCGCTGGACCTGTATCACAACCCGGCAAATCTCTTCGTTGCCGGTTTCCTCGGCACGCCGAAAATGGGCTTCCTCAAAGGCAAGATCGCCCGCGTCGACGGCCAGAGCTGCGAAGTCTCGCTGGACGCCGGCACGCGCATCACCCTGCCCTTCAATGCTGCCAACCTCAGTGTCGGCAGCGCCGTGACCCTCGGCATTCGCCCGGAACATCTGGAACTGGCGCAACCCGGTGATTGCAGCCTGCAAGTCACCGCCGACGTCAGCGAACGTCTGGGCAGCGACACTTTCTGCCACGTCACCACCAACGCCGGCGAAGCCCTGACCATGCGCGTGCGCGGTGATCTGGCCAGCCGTTACGGCGAACAACTGAGCCTGCACCTCGACCCGGCGCACTGCCACTTATTCGATGCCGAAGGTATCGCGTTGACCCGTCCGCTGCGCGCTGCGGCCTGATTTCGAGAACTCCCGATGAAACTCAACCAACAGAACCTCCATCGTCTGGCCGCCGAAGTGCAACTGCCGGCCTACAACCTTAGCGACACGCGCCAAGGCATCGCGCACATTGGCGTCGGCGGCTTTCACCGCGCGCATCAGGCGTATTACACCGATGCCTTGATGAACACCGGCGAAGCCCTCGACTGGGCCATTTGTGGCGTCGGCCTGCGCGCCGAAGACCGCCGTGCTCGCGATGACCTCAAGGAGCAGGATTACCTGTTCACCCTGTTCGAACTCGGTGACAGCGACGACACCGAAGTGCGCGTGATCGGCGCGATTCGCGACATGCTACTGGCCGAGGACGGCGCTCAGGCGTTGATCGACAAACTCGCCGACCCACAAATTCGCATCGTCTCGCTGACCATCACCGAGGGCGGTTACTGCATCGACGACAGCAACGGCGAGTTCATGGCGCACCTGCCGCAAATTCAGCATGATCTGGCCCACCCAGAAGACCCGAAAACCGTGTTCGGTTTCTTGTGTGCGGCCCTGGAAAAACGTCGGGCGGCGGGCATTCCGGCGTTTACCGTGATGTCCTGCGATAACCTGCCGCACAACGGCGCCGTGACGCGCAAGGCGCTGCTGGCGTTTGCCACCCTGCGTAACAGCAATCTGTGCAGCTGGATCGACGCCAACGTCAGTTTCCCCAACGCCATGGTCGACCGCATCACGCCAATGACCAGCACCGCGCATCGCCTGCAACTGGCGGACAAACACGACGTCGACGATGCCTGGCCGGTGGTCTGCGAGCCGTTTGTTCAATGGGTGCTGGAAGACAAATTCGGCAACGGTCGCCCGGCCTGGGAAAAGGTCGGCGTGCAGTTCACCGACGATGTTTCGCCGTATGAAGAGATGAAGATCAAACTGCTCAATGGCAGCCACCTCGCGCTGACGTATCTGGGCTTTTTGAAGGGTTACCGGTTTGTGCACGAAACCATGAATGACCCGCTGTTCGTGCGTTATATGCGCGCCTACATGGATCTGGACGTGACCCCGCAACTGGCGCCGGTGCCAGGTATTGATCTGACGGATTACAAAAATACGCTGGTGGCACGCTTCTCCAATCAGGCGATTGCCGATCAGCTTGAGCGGGTGTGTTCGGACGGCTCGTCGAAGTTTCCCAAGTTCACCATTCCTACCATCAACCGGTTGATTGCCGATGGGCAGGAGACCAAGCGTGCGGCGTTGGTGGTGGCGGCGTGGGCGTTGTATTTGAAGGGTGTGGATGAGAATGGTGATACCTATTCAATCCCGGATCCGCGCGCGGCGTTTTGTCAGGCGTTGGTGGCGGACGATGCTTTAATTACGCAGCGGTTGTTGGCGGTCGAGGAGATTTTCGGCACGGCGATACCGCGTTCGGCGGAGTTTGTCGCGGCGTTCGAGTGGTGCTGCAACAGCTTGCGCGAAGAGGGTGTGACGCGGACTTTGCAGCGGATTCTGGATTGAAAAGCCCCTCACCCTAGCCCTCTCCCCGAGGGAGAGGGCTAGGGTGACCGAGTGGTTTGTGCAAGTTACATCGACCTGAACGTCCGGAGTCGAACTCAGGTATTGAACAGCACCTGATTGAGAGAACCGCAGTCGAACTCAGGTTTTGAACAGCCCCGGTTTGAGAGAACCGGAGTCGAACTCAGGTTTTGAACAGCCCCCCGATCAGCTCCCTTCCCCCCTCGCCCCTTTGGGGGAGAGGGTTGGGGTGAGGGGGTAAGCTCTTGATCTTCACCACACCCGAGTGGTTCACACATGACAACACAACAACTGTTCCTAGGCATCGACTGCGGCACACAAGGCACCAAAGCCATCATCCTTGACGCCGCCAGCGGTCAAGTCATCGGCCAGGGCGCCGCCGCCCACACAATGATCAGCGGCGCCAACGGCCGCCGCGAACAAGACACCCAGCAATGGCTCGAAGCCTTCGCCCTCGCCACTCGCCGCGCATTGTTGGCGGCGAATGTCGATGGCCAGTCGATCCTCGGCATCGGCGTCTCCGGCCAGCAGCACGGTCTGGTCCTGCTCGATGATCAAGGTGAAGTGCTGCGCCCCGCCAAGCTCTGGTGCGACACCGAAACCAGCGCCGAAAACGACCGTCTGCTCACTCATCTGGGCGGTGAAAAAGGCTCACTGGAACGCCTCGGTGTGGTTATCGCGCCAGGCTACACGGTGTCGAAGCTACTCTGGACCAAAGAACAGCACCCCGTGGTGTTCTCACGCATCGCGCGTATTCTGCTGCCCCACGACTACCTGAATTTCTGGCTGACCGGTCGCGCCTGCAGCGAATACGGCGATGCCTCGGGCACTGGCTATTTCAACGTGCGCACCCGCCAATGGGACTTGCAACTGCTGCGCGACATCGACGCCAGCGGACGCCTGCAAGCTGCACTGCCTGAGCTGATAGACGCGCATCAATCTGTCGGCACCATCCTCCCGGCGATTGCCGAACACCTCGGCATCAACCCCAATGCGCTGGTCTCCAGCGGTGGCGGCGACAACATGATGGGCGCCATCGGCACTGGCAATATCCAGCCCGGCGCGATCACCATGAGCCTCGGCTCTTCCGGCACGGTTTACGCCTATTCCGAAGTACCAAAAGTCAGCCCGGACGCTTCGGTCGCGACGTTCTGTTCGTCCAGCGGCGGTTGGTTGCCGCTGATCTGCACCATGAACCTGACCAATGCTACTGGCGCGATTCGCGAGCTGTTCAACCTCGATCTGCCACAGTTCAACGACCTCGTCGCGCAAGCCCCCATCGGCGCCGACGGCGTGAGCATGCTGCCGTTCCTCAACGGCGAGCGCGTTCCCGCCCTGCCCCACGCCACCGGCAGCCTGCACGGCTTGACGCTGGATAACCTGACCCAGGCCAATCTGTGCCGCGCCGCCGTCGAAGGCACCACCTTCGGTTTGCGCTACGGACTGGATTTGCTCCGCCACAATGGTTTACAAAGCCGCAGCATTTGCCTGATCGGCGGCGGTTCGAAAAGCGCGGTTTGGCGGCAGATCGTTGCCGACATCATGAACACCCCGGTGATCTGCACCGAACAAAGCGAAGCCGCGGCACTTGGCGCAGCGATTCAAGCGGCGTGGTGCAAATCCTGGTCGAATGGCCACGAAGACAGCCTCGCCGACCTGTGCCAGCGCTGCGTGAAACTCGATTCAAGCAGCGAAACCCTGCCGATTGCCGCCAACGTTGCGGCGTTTCAGCAGGCCTATGAACGCTATCAACAGCATGTCGCAACCCTATAAAGAGCAAACAATTATGTATTTGGTGTGTGGCGAAGCCCTGTTTGATTTTTTCAGTGAAGACGACGCCAGCGGTCTGGCCTCGAAAGTCAATTTCAAGGCGATTGCCGGCGGCTCGCCGTTCAACGTCGCCGTCGGTTTGCGCCGTCTGGGCGTGGACTCGGCCTTGTTCGGCGGGCTGTCCACTGACTACCTCGGCCGTCGTTTGCAGCAAGTGCTGCAGGACGAAGGTGTGTGCCCGGACTATCTGGTGGACTTCGCCGCACCGACCACGCTGGCCATGGTCGCCGTCGGTGCCAATGGCTCGCCGCACTACAGCTTTCGCGGTGAAGGCTGCGCGGACCGGCAGTTGAGTCTGGTGCATCTGCCGGCGCTGGGTCCTGAGGTGCGCGGCTTGCACATTGGCTCGTTCTCGCTGGTGGTGCAGCCGATTGGCGACACCTTGCTGACGCTGGTACAGCGCGAGAGCGGCAAACGCCTGATCACCCTCGACCCGAACGTACGCCTCAATCCCGAGCCGAACATCGACCTGTGGCGTGAGCGCATCGCGACGCTGGTGCCACTGGCCGATCTGATCAAGGTCAGCGACGAAGACTTGAGCCTGCTCTACCCCGAACAGGATCCGCAACGCGTGATCGAAGGCTGGCTCGAACACCGCTGTCAGATTGTCTTCCTCACCCGTGGCGGCGACGGCGCCAGTGTGTTCAGCCGCCAGCATGGCAACTGGTCGGTGCCGGCGGCCTCGGTGAAAATCGCCGACACCGTTGGCGCGGGTGACACCTTCCAGGCCGCGCTGATCACCTGGCTGACCGAGCACGGTCTGGATTCGGTCGAAGGCGTGCAGCAACTCGACCGCGAGCAGATCGACGCCATGCTCAAGTTCGCCGTACAAGCCGCCGCGCTGACCTGCAGCAAGACCGGCCCGGATCTGCCCTATCGTCACCAATTGAGTTGAACGCGTAGACTGTCGGCCTTTTTGCGCACGACGGGATAACGGCTTTTGAATTACAGGCAGACGCTTGGACTACTGACACTGGCAACGCTACTGAGCGGGTGCGGCACCTCGCCGCCCCGTTCGCCGGAAGATATCTGCGAGATTTTCCGCGAGAAAAGCGACTGGTACGACGCGGCGCAAGTCACGCAAAAACGCTGGGGCGTGCCGATTCAGGTGCCCTTCGCGATCATGTATCAGGAATCCGGCTACCGCTACGACGCCAAGACTCCGCGCAAATACTTGCTCTGGGTGATCCCGTGGGGCCGTGTGTCCACCGCATCGGGCTATGCGCAAGCCAAGGATGAAGTCTGGGCCGACTATCAGAAAAGCACCGGTCGCAGCGGAGCCGATCGCGAAGACTTCGACGACGCCATCGACTTTGTCGGCTGGTACATGGACAAGACCTATTCGATCAACGGCGTCTACAAGTACGACGCCTATAACCAATACCTCAACTATCACGAAGGCTGGGGCGGCTTCCGCAACAAGACTTACGCGAGCAAAGCCTGGCTGATGCCGACGGCGCGCAAAGTGCAGAACCGTTCGGATGTGTATGCGCGGCAATATGCCGGGTGCAAGGAGGATTTGAATCGCGGATTCTGGAGCCGGTTCTGGCATTGGTTATAACAGCTTCGGGATCCCGTGTAGGAGCTGCCGAAGGCTGCTCCTACAATGGAGGTCTTTACAGGACGGAGAAGCTATAACTCACAATCAACCGGGTCTCATCCACATCCCGGGCAAACTTCTCATAATTGGTGCGATACGTAGCATTCCTCAAACGCAGACTCACATCCTTGAACGTGCCCGTCTGAATCACATACTTCAACTCGCTGTCGCGTTCCCACTCCTTGCCTTCCTGATCACTGCCCAACACCTTGATGTGGTCACCGTTCACATAACGGGTCAGGAAGCTCAAACCATTAATGCCAATGGCCTTGAAGTCATAGTCATAACGCAACTGCCACGAACGTTCCTGCGCGGCGGCGAAGTCGTTGACCTGCACGTAGTTGACCAGATACGGATTGCTGCCATCGAGGTACGGCATCGAGTTGTCGCCGTTCATACGCTGCCAACCGGCGCTGAACGTATGGCCGCTGTGCGCATACGACAACATGCCGCTCAACGCACGGTTATCAATGGAACCGGCCTTGGCATCACCGCTATCGGCACTCTTCAGCACCCGCAGATCTGCTTTAAGTACACCGCCAGCTAACGGTTGATTACCCAACAGCCCGACAAAGTGCTGACGATAGATGTCTTCCAGTTCAGCGTAGTGATACTGCGCAGTCAGACGATCGTTGATCTTGTAATCGAAGCCGTACATGTCGAAATGGTCGGCGGTGGTGTTGCAGGCGTAGCGCTTGTTCTTGCAGTGCACGCGGATGTCTTGCGAATCGGTGGAATCACGCGCGGTGTACTTGTCCAGACGCGCGGCCATGAAGGTCAGGTCTTTCAGCTCTTTAGAAGTGAGCATGGCGCCATTGAACATGGTCGGCAGCAAACGGCCGTCGTTGTATTTCAGCAACGGCAGATCCGGCAGTAGCGCGCCGTACTTCAGCACGGTGTCCGAGACTTTGACCTTGGCGGTCAGGCCCATTTTCGCGTACTGGCCTTTCGAGCCGCGCGGATCGTTGCCACTGGAAGGCAGCAAGCCGCTGTTGCTGCGGTTCGGGCTGGAATCGAGTTGAAAGCCAAGCATGCCCAGCGCATCGATACCAAAACCCACCGTACCTTCGGTGTAGCCCGATTGCAGGTTGAGAATAAAGCCCTGTGCCGACTCTTCACGCTTGGAGGCGCCCTGAGCGTTCGAGGTGCTCCCATCACGGAAATCGCGGTTGAAGTACACCGTGCGCGATTCGATTTTCGCCGTGGTGTCTTCAAAGAATCCGCTGGCCTGAACCTGTGCGGTAAAACCTGCGCACAGCACAAAGGCTCCGAAGCCAAACGACTGGCGCGGGGTGATGAGGGGAAATGGGGGACGCATGAAAAACTCCAACAATGCAGCGTTTGCGCAAGCGCGCAACAAGCCAGAAAAATAGCTCCCGTCCCGGGTCAGATTGACCGGGAGAAAGTGAACACGCAGGGGTGAACGGCAATGATGGCAGATGGCTTTGACGTGCTACAGGCGACTTTAGTCTGAATCTGACTGAGGATTCTTCAACCCGGGATCGTGGGAAAAGTTGCCGGCGATCAACGCCAATTCGCACTAAACACCCGTTTTCATTGGGCCAAACACCCCATCTAAGGGTTTTCCCTATACCGCAAACCTGCCAGACCTACGGCTTTTGTGCCTTGAACGAGGCTGCTTAATCCTCCATCATCCGTCACCTGCTTATTCAACGGACGGAATTCAAGGCATGCTGGACGCCAACGCAACCCACATCACACTCACGCTTGAAG